>DMYK01000342.1:460-3238 GCA_003483675.1 Microcoleaceae cyanobacterium UBA11344 | reverse complement strand
TAAAATGCTGGAAATTATCAAAAATTATTATAACTCTATCCCTTTGTTAAGTTAGAATTGAGAAGAGAACAGTTCGCGATCGCACTCCGACCAAAGAAACCGGGTTTTTGATCAAATTTGGGGCTGCAACGAGTATTCTCGGAAAAACCCGGTTTCTGACCACCTGTACAGACTGTTGAAATAGCTGAAAACTCAAGTTAACTTATGCCAGCTAAAGATTTTTTTCACAATACAGTTAAAACAGCTCTCGAAAAAGATGGGTGGATAATCACTGACGAGAATCTATTCATTGAAGTTGAGGAGGTTGATTTTTACATAGACTTAGCAGCAGAGAGAATCCTCGTCGCTGAAAAAACTGGTCAAAAGATTGCAGTAGAGGTAAAATCTTTTCTAGGAGCCTCAGACGTGACTGAGTTTCACAGTGCACTCGGTCAATGTCTCAACTACCGTTCAGCATTGAGATTGACCGAACCAGATCGGACTTTGTATTTGGCTGTTCCTGAAGATGTTTACAATGAATTTTTTATTCGTAAGTTTATTCAAAGAGTGATAGTAGAACATCAACTAAAATTACTGATTTTTAACCCAACTCAAGAGGAGATTGTGCAATGGAGGGACTGAATTACAGCGAATTGGTACAAAGGATTCTTAAACATCACGTAGAAAATCGCTTAAATAGTAAGACAGAAGTGCATTTGATATTTGATACGGAACGCGATCGCTATCAATTGTTGCAGATCGGTTGGGAAGATTTGATCCGAGTATTTGGTTGTATCATTTATGTGGCAATTAAAGATGGTAAAATTTGGATTGAACGAGATGGCACGGAAATCGGATTTGCTAATGAATTAGTAGAAGCTGGAGTTCCAAAGCAAGATATAGTTTTGGCTTTTAAAGCCCCATATAGACGGAAATTTACGGAGTTTGCTGTTGGTTGATGCCATAAGTGCGATCGGGTCTTTGTCGCGAGGGAAAGCGAAGCAATCTCAGAGGGCGATCGCTATCTTCTGATGCTAGTATTGAGAACAGTAGCTAAAGGAAAAGTGCCATGTCAGAACAAGACATCGCTAATATCATCACCATCGAACCGGGTAAACCTGGTGCTAAACCTTGTATTCGAGGGATGAGAATTACGGTTTATGACTTGTTGGAATATCTCGCTTCTGGGATGACTTATCAAGAAATTCTCGATGATTTTCCCTATCTCACGCAACAGAATATTTTGGCTTGTTTGAGTTTCGCTGGGAAGCAAAGCACAGGGTAGGCTAGCTTTAATGAGCCAGATTCGTTAAAATTTTGTCAATGGCATCGCCACAGCTAGCATCGCAATGAAAAAAATAGCTACTATCTCCCTGCGTGAAATCATGCCCAAAGACTTTTCCGGTAAAAATCTCCGAGGCCGCAACTTCAAAGGTCAAAACCTCACAGGTGCAAAATTCATCGGTGCAGACATCCGAGGCGCAAACTTCACCAATGCCATCCTCAGAGAAGTTGACTTCACCCGTGCCCAAGCTGGACTGCAACGCCACTGGACGATTTTTCTAGTAACTGTCTCGCTATTTCTATCGGTAATATCGGGATTGATTTCAGGATTTGCTAGTTTTTGGATAGCAATTTTTTTCAGTCCAGATGTCATCAAACAGTACACCATTATTCCCGGTGTGGTTGTGTTGATAGTTTTGGCAATCTTCTTTATAGCTACTATCCGCCAAGGTATAGGGGCAGGGGTAGTGGCAGGGGAAGTGGCAGTGGCTGCGGCAGGGGCTGCGACAGGCATAGGACTAGCTATTTACGTTGCTTGGCGTGCCCTGGCTGGGGATGAGAAATATGCCTTGATTCGCACCGTTGCCATTGTCTTTGCCGCTACAGGTGGCACTAGCTTTCGGAATGCGGATCTAACTGATGCCAATTTCACTGAGGCAACTCTCAAAAGTACAGATTTTAGAACAGCCAATCTCACTCGCACTTGCTTCCGCAAAACAGAAAAACTCGATCGCGCGCGAGTCGGTAATTCGATATTAGCTGATACCCGCGTCCGAGAATTACTCGTCACTCGCAATGGCTACAAAAAATCCTATGTTGATGCGAATCTCCAAGGAGCAAACCTGACAGGCGCTAATCTCAACGAGGCTAATCTCAAGCAGGCTAACCTCAGCGAAGCAACTTTGTATCAAGCTAATTTGGAATTGGCAAACCTGACAGAAACTCAAGCCTTGGCAACTGATTTTACAGCAGCTAGTTTTACTGGTGCTTGTTTGGAAGCTTGGAATATTGACGGGAATACAAAGCTCGATCGCGTTGACTGTCGGTTTGTTTATCTTTTGGAAAACCCCAAACCGGGAACTGACGATCGCGATCGCCGTCCTTACCACATCAGTAAATGTTTTGAACCGGGCGATTTCGAGAAAATGTATAAAAAGATTATGGAAACCGTGCAAATCCTGCTCAAAGATGGGATTAACCGAGAAGCTTTTACCGCCGCTTTTCAGAAATTAATGCAAGAGTTTCCAGAGATTACACGGGATTCAATTCAAGGATTTGAGAAGAAAGAAAACGATGTTTTACTGACTATCAATGTTCCCGAAGGAACGGATAAGGGTAAACTTGAGCAAACTTGGGATGAAGTTTATCAAGCAAGGCTAGAAGCTCAAAGGCAAGCCGAGCAATTAAAATCTAAAGATGAAATTATTGCAATAGAAAGACATCACTGCCATGTCTTTGAAGACTTATTTAGAGGAGTGTTTAGTAAAGATTTGGATCGGAATGAATTTGTAAAAT
>DMYK01000342.1:0-388 GCA_003483675.1 Microcoleaceae cyanobacterium UBA11344 | reverse complement strand
AAATGTCAGGCGGAACCATTAACGCTAGCGGTGCAGGAGCATTAAGTTTAGGTGATATCAGCGGTACTGTTGCCAATACAATTAATCAATTATCTGATTCTACTAAACCAGATCAACCGGGAATCAAAGAATTGTTGACTGAGTTACAAACAGCGATCGAGGCTGAAACTAATTTATCTGATGATGATAAAGTTGAAGCCTTGGAACAGCTAAAAACTTTGGCAGAAGTAGGGCAAAATCCCCAAGAAAGCACGATGCAAAAGGCGGGGAAAACGGCAATGAAAATTTTGAAAGGCACTATTGCTAGTTTACCGAGTACGGCGACATTGGTGGAAGCGTGCAGTAAATTGTTGCCCGCGATCGCAAATCTCTTACTTTTACCCTAAAA
>DMYK01000560.1:2338-7542 GCA_003483675.1 Microcoleaceae cyanobacterium UBA11344 | reverse complement strand
GGGAACTTACCTGCTGCAACGCATCAACTTCAACCCCGGGCTCGATCGGCTCAAAGACGTTTTAGGAATAGTCGGGCTAGCAGCCTTCGGCTCAACCCTGATCAACTCCACCATCGACAGCATCATCCAGTGCCTAACAGGCTTAGCTAGCTGGAACAATTTAGGCACGATTTGGGGGACTGGGTGGGTGGGAGACGCGATGGGAATTTTGCTCATCGCCCCCCTGCTGCTGACTTGGCGTGAATTGCCCACCGCCAAAACCCAGCGCCAGCAGGTTGCCGAACGCGCCATTTGGCTGCTGCTGCTGCTCGCCGTCGGTTGGCTCGTCTTCTGCTCCCGCACCCGCGCCGCCTACGCCCGCTATCCCCTCGAATACCTCCCCTTTCCCCTAGTAGTTTGGGCAGCCTTTCGATTCGGCCAGCGCTACACAGCCCTCTCCAACCTCATCCTCACAGGCTTCGCCATCTGGGGCATAGCCAGAGGCAGCGGCCCCTTTCTCAAACACGCCAGCAGCATCCCCCAAGCCCTGTTATCCCTGCAAGCCTTCATCGCCGTCATCGCCGTCACCGGCCTAGTCTTAGCCGCCACGGTAGCCGAACGTCGCCAAGCAGAAACCTCCCTACGAGCCAGCGAAGCCAGCCTCGCCAACGCCCAGCGCATCGCCCAGTTAGGCAACTGGGACTTAGACCGCAGAACCCAGCAACTGCGCTGGTCCGACGAAATTTACCGCATTCTCGGACAGCCGCCGGGAACTTTTGAACCCAGTCTCGAAGGCTTCTTAGAATATGTGCACCCCGAAGACAGAGAATTAGTCAAGACATCCATTCAAGCAGCTTTATTATATAAACAACCTTACAGCATCGACTACCGTCTCGTACTCCCCGACGGCAGCCACCGCACAGTCTGCGAACACGCCGCCGTCAACTCCATCTACATCACCAGCACCGTCCAAGACATCACCGACAGAAAGCGCGCCGAAGCCGCCCTGCGTTCTTCCGAAGAACGATTTTCCAAAGCCTTTCACGCTTCTCCAGTCGGCATCAGCATCTGCACCCTCACAGACGGATGCTTTCTCGATGCTAACGAAAGCTTTTTGCGCTCCTTGGGCTGGGAACGCCACGAATTTATCGGCCGGACCGCCAGCGAATTGGGAATGTTGGTCAATTCTGAAGACGGACGGCGACTCGCCGAGATTTTGCTCGCGCAAAATTCTGTCAGCAATCAAGAAATCAAAATTCGCACCAAAGCTGGCGTTGTCCGCGACTGGCTGCTGTCGGTGGAACTCATCGACCTCGGCAGCACTCAGTGCGTTTTAATCATGACCAGCGACATCACCGAACGCAAACGAGCCGAAGAATTCCGCCAGGCCGCATTAGCCGCCGAAGCCGCCAACCGCTCGAAAAGCATTTTTCTTGCCAACATGAGCCATGAACTGCGTACACCCCTCAACGCCATCATTGGCTATAGCGAGCTCCTGCAAGAAGACGCCCAAGACCTCGGCGCCGAAGAGTTCGTCGGCGACCTCAAGAAAATTAACACGGCCGGCCAACATTTGCTAGCACTGATTAAGGATATTCTCGATTTTTCTAAGATTGAAGCCGGCCGCATGAGCCTGCACGTCGAAACCTTTAACATTTTAAATCTGGTTGAGGATGTGGCCTCCACCATCAAGCCGATGGCAAACAAAAATGCTAATATCTTAGAGATACAATGTGCTGACGATATTGGCTCGATGCAGACCGACTTGACTAAACTTCGCCAGTCCCTGCTCAACCTCCTCAGCAATGCCTCTAAGTTTACTTGCTCTGGCGTGATTACTTTCGCCGTTACCCGAGAAGTCGAAAGCATTCCCAAGACCGCCCCCCGACACCCAGAAGCTGGAACACAACTACAAAACTCTTCTTCCTTGTCTCCCCCCTTGCCTTTATCTCCCTCTGGTGACTGGATTTTGTTTACGATCGCAGATACCGGCATCGGCATGAGCTCCGAACAGTTAGACAGAATCTTCGATCCGTTTACGCAAGCCGATTCTTCAACTACTAAGAAGTACGGCGGTACTGGTTTGGGATTAACGATTACTAAGAAATTCTGCGAAATGATGGGCGGAGATATTACTGCACTCAGCGAGTTAGATCAAGGTTCTACTTTTACAATTCGGCTGCCAGCTATCTTCAGAGAAACTTCGAGCTTAACCGAAACGATCAATAGCGATTTTTGACAAATTTTAGTTATGATAAAATAGATGGAGCAAATGTTAAGAATGCCAGTAAATTAGATCGATAAGAAGCCCCACAAAGAGGCATTGTGGAGTCCTAGTTATTTTGCGGTTTCTGTTGGCGGTGCACAGATGTTTTGAAGGAGTATATTAGAAAATCAAGAAAAGCTGTCCTAGAAGGACGGGGCTTGTATCCCAACTTCTTGGTCAAGTAACGTATTTACGCCGTTTCAGACTTTGAGTTAGCTTGAATCCTAGGATGCGGCGCTCTAGATTATTTCTATACCCATTAAACTTTCAAATCAGAGACTCACTCTATGTGTACATCTCGATTGACGCAAAGTTTCTTCGTGCCTGAGCGTCAACCCGACTTGTAAGGCGATGTACTGTAGCTAGCAAGTGTAAACGATCACCTTGATTCTTTAATCCTCTGTGATAGCCGTAGTTTTTACCGCCTTTAGATAAACAGTGCTTGTGTCGATTATTACAACTACAACGTAGAGAGTGAAACTTTTAAGCTACAATCAGGCTATACGCACAATTCGACTGAAGGAAAATACGATCGTGGCCGTCAATCCAAAATCTTTAAAAAACTTACGAGCGATCGGCAACAGCAAGCAACTAAGAGTCAAAATTCGCCGATCGCCCCTAAACTATCTTGACTCTTAGGCGATCGCCTAAGAGTCAACCTTGCAGAAACTCCTCCGACCAATTTTTCGGCGGCGATGGTAAGATTTTAGAAGTTTCTTATTTTTTCAATCCCGCCGGGGGAGTGTCCACAGTCTTAGTCTTTTTTGACATGGAAAAACAACAGCGGTTTGCTACTGAACAAGAGCGATCGCTCGACCTGCTGCAAGCATTGTTAGAATCTACAGATGCTGGCATGATTGCTGTTGACAAAAACGGCAATGTATGCAGTTATAATCAAAAAGTTGTGGAGATGTGGGGTTTGTCCGAAGCTGGGGAATTGAGCCGATCGAGAATCGGCGTTCTCAAAAAACCGACCAAAACAGCTTTACCCTTTGCCCTGCGACAATTAAAAAATCCCCAAGGATTGCTCAAAAACGTGATGAAAGTGTCGGCCGCGACCGATGCTAAAATCAACGACTTATTAGAATTAAAAAATGGGCTAATTTTTGAGTTACATTCCCAGCCCTTAAAAGTCGGAGCAAACATAGTTGGCAGAGTCTGGAGCTTTCTGGATGTTACCGATCGCCAAAAAGTAGAACAAGCTTGGCATTATCGAGTAGAATTCGAGCAGTTAATTACCAGTTTGTCAACCCATTTGCTCAGTCTGTCAGGCTCAGAAATAGACAAAGGCATCCACCTAGCCCTAGAAGCGATCGCCATTTTCAGCGGCTTTGACAGCAGTTACATCTACCTGCTATCATCCGACAAAACCTGCATCGACAATACCTACGAGTGGTGCAAAAGTGGCATGACGCCATTAAGAGACAAGCTCCAAGGACTGGCGATCGCACAAATTCCCATGCTAGCCGAAAAACTCGATCGGACAGAAAGCCTGTACATCTCTGCGATCGGCGAACTAGAACCTCAAGCTTTAGCCGAAATAGCCTATCTGCGAGGTCAAAACCCAGCAGAATTATTAGTAAATACTCAATCATCAACCGCCCAAAAAACTCGAAGCGCCTCAATAGATTCGAGTCAAAAATCCCCAAACAACTCAGAATTAAACCAGGCTCAAAAAAGTATTCAATCCCTGATAATAATCCCCCTAATTTGCAATAAAACCCTAGTAGGAATTCTGGGATTAGAGTCATTAAATGCGACAGAAAGTCGATCGCCAGAAATATCCGGGTTGCTAAAGGCGGCCGGAGAAATGCTCGCCAATACCCTTGAACGCCAGCTGGCTGAATTGGCCCGGCGGCAAGCCGAAACCAGCTACCGCAGCATCTTTGAAAACGCAGTCCCAGGTATCTTCCAGACCACCCTAGACGGGCGCTACCTCACCGCCAACCCCTCACTAGCACGCATTTACGGCTACGATTCCTGTACCCAAATGCTCGCCGAACTCACAGACATCAACCGCCAACTTTACGTTAACCCCAACCGCCACACCGAGTGGATTGCCCAATTGGCCGATCGCCACGAAGTGTCAAAATTTGAATCCCAAGTATACCGCCGAGACGGCAGCATGATTTGGATTTCCGAAAACGCCCGCAGCATTTGTGACGACAGCCGTAAGATTCTCTACTACGAAGGCACTGTCGAAGAGATCACCGATCGAAAAATTGCAGAATCCGCCATGAAATTAGCCCTAGAAGCAGCGGAATCCGCCAACCGGGCAAAAAGCACATTTCTAGCCAACATGAGCCACGAACTGCGTACACCCCTGAATGCCATCATCGGCTACAGCGAAATGCTCCAAGAAGAAGCAGAAGACTCCGGCAACGATGAATCAGTCCCGGATCTCGAAAAAATCCGCACCGCAGGCAAACACCTGCTGTCTCTAATCGATGACATCCTAGATATCTCTAAAATTGAAGCAGGCCGCATGGATCTCTACCTAGAAACCTTCAACATCCCTGCTCTGATTGAAAGCGCTGTCGCCACGGCGAGGCCGCTGGTCGAGAAAAACGGTAACACTGTGGAAGTGCACTGTCCAGAAAACCTCGAAACCATGCACGCCGACATGACAAAAGTCCGGCAAGTGCTGCTGAACCTACTCAGCAATGCTGCCAAGTTCACCCACAACGGGAAGATTGCGATCGGAGTCGAAAGAATTAAAAATGAACAATTGAGAATCAAACATCAACAGGAATCTTCCCAAATTTTAATTTCCAACTCCGAATTCTTAAGTTTCCGCGTCGCCGACACCGGCATCGGCATGACTCTAGAACAATTACAGCGAATTTTCCAACCTTTCACCCAAGCAGACGCCTCGACTACGCGCAAGTACGGTGGCACAGGTTTGGGACTGGCAATTAGCCAGCGCTTCTGCCAGATGATGGGCGGCAGCATTGAGGCG
>DMYK01000560.1:0-2195 GCA_003483675.1 Microcoleaceae cyanobacterium UBA11344 | reverse complement strand
CGAACGCGCCCTGACTCGTCAAGGACTGCACATCGAAGTCGCCTCTAGTGGCGAGCAAGCCCTGAAACTCGCTAAGCAACTGCAACCCGATGCTATTACCCTGGATGTGATTATGCCCGGCATGGACGGCTGGGCAGTGCTCTCGGCTCTGAAGGCAGATCCTGACCTTGCTGAGATTCCTGTAATTCTGCTATCCTTTGTGGGCAACAAAAGCCTTGGCTTTGCAATGGGCGCATCGGACTACCTCACCAAGCCAGTGGACGGTAAACGACTGGCTTCTTTGTTGAGCAAGTATCGGCGCGATCGAGATGGCGTTGCTAATCACAGTTCGATCCGTCAGATCTTAATTGTGGAAGACGACGTTGCCACGCGCACAATATTGCGACGCATACTAGAAAAACCAGGTTGGGCTGTGGCGGAAGCTGACAGCCGACGGGCTGCTCTCCAGCAGCTAGACATTGCTCGGCCACACCTGATTCTGCTGGATTTGATGCTCCCAGAAATGGATGGCTTTGAGTTGATCGGCGAACTTCGCAAATCCTACTCGGTCGATCCCATACCCATTGTAGTGACTACCGCTAAAGACTTGACCCCAGCCGAAAGCCAGCAGCTCAACGGTGATGTCGATCGGGTGCTACAAAAGGGACTCTACAGTTGTGATACGTTGTTGTGCGATGTTCGCGAGTTAGTCAATCACAGGCTCGATCGCAGGTACGACTCGAAAGGCAAGGAGGAAACCAATGGCTAAAATCCTGTTGGTCGAAGATAACGAAATGAATAGAGATATGTTGTCCAGACGCCTAGCTCGCAAGGGACACGAGGTGTTTATTGCTGTGGACGGCGCTGAGGGGGTGTCGATGGCGATCGCGAAAGTACCGGATTTGATTCTCATGGATATGAGTCTGCCGGTGCTCGACGGATGGGAGGCAACGGAGCAAATTAGGGCTGCTCCTGAAACTAGCACAATTCCGGTGATTGCGCTGACCGCTCACGCTATGGCGGGCGATCGCGAAAGGTGTTTGGCGGCTGGCTGCGACGACTACGACACCAAACCGGTGGAGTTTCCTCGACTTTTGAGTAAGATTGAAATGCTTCTGAAAGAGGCCATAACATGAAAGGTGACGAGGGCAGCGTGCTGGTTGTTGACGACAATGAGGTGAACCGCGATTTGCTCGCTCGCCGACTTCAGCGTCAAGGCCACACGGTGAGTGTTGCTGAAGACGGGTTTCAAGCTCTGGAAATGATGCGCTCTGCGCCGTTTGATTTGGTTCTCCTCGACATTATGATGCCCCAAATGAACGGCTATCAGGTGCTGGAAAATCTGAAGGCCGACGAGAAGTTGCGCTACATCCCGGTGATTATGATTTCAGCGGTGGACGATATTGATAGTATTGTCCGCTGCATAGAGTTGGGGGCTGAGGATTATCTTTCTAAGCCCTTTAATCCCGTGCTGTTGAAGGCTCGGATTAGTGCTTGTCTGGAAAAGAAGCGACTGCGAGATCAGGAGCAGGCTTATTTGCGGGAGTTGGCCCAGGAACAGGAAAAGTCCGAACGGTTGCTGTTGAATATTTTGCCGCTTGCGATCGCCGAACGCCTCAAACGGGGGGAAACTACGATCGCCGACAGTTTCCCTGACGTGACTGTGATGTTTGCGGATTTGGTTGGTTTTACTAAGCTTTCGACTCATTTGTCACCGGCTCAGTTGGTGGAGTTACTCAACCAGATTTTCTCGAAGTTTGACGAGTTGGCCGAGCGCTACGGACTTGAGAAAATTAAGACGATCGGCGATGCTTATATGGTGGTTGGTGGTTTGCCAACACCAACCACCAACCACGCCGAGGCGATCGCCGAAATGGCGCTCGACATTCAAGCGACAGTTGCCCAGATGCGTACTAAGGGTGATCAGCCACTCAGTATCCGCATCGGCATTCATACTGGCCCAGTGGAAGCCGGAGTAATCGGTATTAAAAAGTTTACCTACGATTTGTGGGGAGATACAGTCAATACCGCTTCGCGGATGGAATCTCAAGGTGTCCCCGGTGGCATTCAGGTAACGGTTGCTACCTACGAGCGACTGCGCGATCAGTACGTTTTTGAGGAGCGTGGCATGATTCCGGTGAAAGGCAAAGGCGATATGATGACTTATCTGCTTTTAGGCCGAAAGGGTTAGTTGTTATTTGTGAGTTGTTATTTGT
>DMYK01000549.1 GCA_003483675.1 Microcoleaceae cyanobacterium UBA11344 | reverse complement strand
GTCTGGCTAAAACTTTTGCTTGTTCAGTTTGCCCTTGGTGTTCGGGTAAAGCGGCACAACATCCCTGGGATTTGGGAATCACAACCTCGCAGCCATTCGCCGTTAAAACTCTCACGGTTGCTTCATTAACTGGCGAGAAAAATAGTCGCTGTACGCAGCCTAAAATCATCCCAACTCGATAGCGTTTCTCTCCTTGGGCTGGAATGACATCGGGCAAATTATCCCGGAAAGACTCGATCGTAATTTCCGGTAAAATTGACTCCATCGCCGCCAATCGGGGAGATATTTTTGGCAACAAACCAGTCAAACGGACAAGTTTTTGCACTCCCAATTTTTGATAGAGAAACATCGGAGCGAGCAAAGGTCGCAATCGGTTAGGATAGGGAAAGAAGTTAAACAGGATAGAGCGAATTAGTTTGTCGGAGAAAGTGCGATCGTAATTTCTATCTATTTGATGACGAGTTGCGCCAATCAATTTATCGTACTGCACCCCAGACGGACAAGTTGTCACACAAGCCAAGCACCCCAAGCAAGTATCAAAATGCTGTGCAGTTGCTTCATTTAAAGGTGCTTCGCCTTCGTTAATCGCATCCATTAAATAAATGCGGCCTCTAGGGGAATCCATTTCTTTGCCAAGTACCCGATAACTCGGACAAGTAGACAAACAAAAACCGCAGTGAACGCAAGTATCAATTAATTGAGGATTCGGCGGATTATTAGCATCAAAACCCTGTAGTTCTGGAGTTTGTAAATGGGGATTTTGTGCTAGAAAATTGCTTGACTTAGCAGGTTTTAACTCGTCGCCTGGAAGTGTAGATTTTTCGGAAGTTTGCATATATTTCCTAATTGTTTTGGTTTGCAGTAAAGACTTTAGTCCTTCCTTCTTTTCTCTTCCTTCGCGCTCTTCGCGCCTTCGCGGTTCGTTAAAAAACAAATCTAGTTCACAAATGGATTTAGACTGGGATTTAAGAAAAACTAAAGTCCTTACTAAAAACATTAAACTAAATGCCGCCAACAAAACGATGGGGATTCAAAATATTTTCCGGGTCAAACTGTTGTTTAATCCGCTGCATTAAAGCGATCGCACTTCCAGTATAGCCCCAAACATCCAACTCTTGCTTAAGAGCGATCGGCGCTGCTAAGACAGTCAGAAAACCGCCTTTGGCTTCGCAGCTTCTGCGTACCTGCAACAGCGTTTCCGCAGTGGCAGTCTCAAACCGTAAAACCCCCAAACCGCTACCTGCATGAATCAGAGCATCTTGTATTGGCAATTCGTCAATTAGTTTGACAGATTCCGAGGGTCTGACTCCTATTTTACAAATAATCGCTGAGTTTTGGGCAGAATTCCAGATAGTTTCTGGTAATGTTTGCCATAACTGATTCTCATCATTCTCGCCGCATATATTTGCTGGCAAACCCAACTTTTCGCCAACTTCCAACAAGCGAGTAGATTGTGCTTTAACACTTGCTGCGATACTTTGAAATCTTACGATCAATCCTTTGCCTTTTCCTAAACCTAATTTTGCTACTAAATCAGGTGATAGCAAATCAACGGCTGTGGGAGTCAAAGCAGAAGATAATAAGATTTGAGTGGCTTGAGCTAAAGCATCAGTTTCCCCAATCAGCACGACTGTTGCAGAGGCGACTGGGAGGGGATAAACTCGGAAAGTGACTTGAGAAATCACGCCTAATGTGCCGTAGGAACCGGCAAATAGTTTCATCAAGTCGTAACCGGCGACATTTTTAACTACTCGCCCCCCGGATGAGGCAATTTTGCCGTCCGATCGCACAAAGCTAATTCCCAATAGTAGATCGCGAACGCCCCGATAGCGGTGTCGCAGGGAACCCGCGTCAGCAGCAGCGACTATGCCGCCCAAGGTTGCGTGCTGTGGATATGCTGGATCGATCGCCAAAAATTGACCTGATGCGGCTAAAATTTGCTGCAAGTCGGCAAACTTCATCCCCGCTTCCGCAGTCACCGTTAAATCGCCGACAGCGTGTTCGATCAGTCGATTGAGGCGTCCCGTGCTCACAGCCACGATCGCCCCTACAGAGCTGAATAAAGGCGGTTCTGAAAGCTCCCTGGCGGGGTGAGGGGGGTCTAATTTAACTAAGCCGCCCCAATTGATTTTGCTGCCGTTGCCGCAAATTAATATACCCGCAGGATTTCGGGAAGCACAAGCGACGACTGCCGCGAGCTCTGCTTGGGTGTGGGGAAAAACAATGCAGTCAATGTCGGTGTCGGGGGCGATCGCACTTTTGAGCTTTTCTTGCCAAAAAGCCCCTGCATCTTGCCAGCAAGAGATGCCAGCAGTGCCGACAATGCTTTCTAGTTCTTGGATCTGTGCCAAATTTACCGCAGAAATTGATTTCATTAATGTCGATCGAGGCAGCCGGTCTGACAGCCGACAGTACAAATGTTCAGAAAAATGTCTAAAACTATATTATCCTAAATGAACGAACCTGACGGTCAACTTGTACCGTTAGACCGCAGGCTGCTTTTTCCCTTTTTGCAAGGGCTTTTTTGAGTGACGTAGAACCACCGCCACTTTCGTAACCCAAGCCAATACTTCGACTCCGCTCAGTACAATTCTTTTTGATAAGTTTGGCTGAATTTTCATCTCGATCCAGTTCCTCACCACACTGACAAGAATGCCATCTGTCCGACAATTCTTTAGGTACTTTGTTGAGACAATTCCAGCGTTGAGAAGTCCCCTTCGGGTCAACAAGTACAACACTCTTGCCTAATTTCCCAGCCACATATTTAAGAACTGTAGCAAGACGAATGGCTAGTTTCTCATTTTTATTACGGCCTCGCTGCGGCGCTGATCATGGTTTTTTCCCTAGCAGCACCGGAAATTTATCAAGATAGATCGCACGGCTGGCGGAAAATTCACACGGTTTTAAATTGGATCGCGCTGCTTATATTTATCGGTCAAGGGATGACGGGTTCTCGCGATTTGTTAGAAATTCCTTTAAGCTGGCAAAAAGAAGATCTTTATCAGTGTGATTGGAAAAACAAAACTTGCCCGAAACCAAACGTAAAATCCTCTGCTTTTAGCTCCCCGACTTCTTAAAAAAGTCGGGGAGCTGGGTATTCAAGGCAAGCGGGCAAGCGGGCATTGGTGCTTTCTTCCTTCTTCCTTCTTCCTTCTTCCTTCTTCCTTCTTCAAAGTTCTAAGGGAGCAACAGCGTTTAATAAATCTTCTAGTATAAACCTGAGCAAAGATTGAGTTGCTAATACTAAACCTAATCTAGCTTGAGCGAGTTTTGGTGTTTCTATTTTCACTTCTCCCCAAATCCGGCACTGGCTGTAAAATGTCTGAAAAGCTGCGCTCAAACTGTTAGCTAATTTTAAATAATTGACGGGTTTTTCGTCGTTGTACTGTTCAATAATAGGAGCTAAACTGTCTAGCACTGCTAACAGTTGTGAGATTAAATTGTATTCTGCTGGATGTACTAACCGCAGTCGCCCATCTTCGTCGAGCCAGGGGATGGGAGTTGGGGCTGAAAGCGACCAAATTTGCGGTGTTGGAGCCCGATCGAATTCAACGATCGCAATTATTCGATCGCGGTGGGCCATTCGCAGCAGAGAACAACAACGGGCGTGGCTGTATTGAATGGGAAACAGTCGATCGACCGGCACAACAGGAGATAATATTTGAGACTCTGGAAGTGGTAGGGCAGTTTGAGCTAAACGCTGCAACCAGACGGCTAAAGCTAGATCAGTCAACTCAAACTGAATGATCCCCGACGGCGCGACTGCAATGGTGAAATCTCCGCTGCACAGCGGTTGCAGGGTTTCGACTAACCGTGTGGCAATTGCTTGTGGTGTCTGCTGCCACACTCTTTGATACTCTTTGATATCATACTCTGCCAATTTGAGGGCGATCGCAGATACATACAGCACTCGCGTGCTATTTTTAGCCCGATTTAACGGAATTTGATGGCGACAGGTGTCTTTAGTCAGTTTTAACCCAGATGTTGCACCAATGTCAGTAACAGGCAAGATGCCTGTTCCACAAGAAATCAAGTTTTTTGTGGGGTGGGCTTCTAGCCCGCCACTGCCAGTAACAGGCAAGATGCCTGTTCCACAAGAAATCAAGTTTTTTGTGGGGTGGGCTTCTAGCCCGCCACTGCCAGGCTGATAGACAATGCCGATCGCCTCTTTGATCGCATACCGCAGCCTCCTGTTCAACCAACTTTTGAGTGTGAGTTCCCGAAACTTCCAGTTATTGACCGTATTCATAACTCTTATACTGTTACCGCTTGCACTGTCTTTGTACGTCAAACTGCTGATCCT
>DMYK01000241.1 GCA_003483675.1 Microcoleaceae cyanobacterium UBA11344 | reverse complement strand
GGCCCCACCGTCGCCGATATTGCTGGGGAAAAAGCCGGTATTCTGAAATCAAAAAGTCCAGCAATTATCGGAGAATTGCCAGAAGATGCTAGAATAGTAATCGAGAAACGCATCCAAGAATTAGACTGTCCAACAACTTGGGTAAAACCAGCTATAGATTTAGGACAAGGATTCATAGAATATCAGTCAAATTCAGAAATCCGCGTTAATCAGCGTCCATCTGCGGTTAAAATAAGATATTCATTGCCATTGCTGGGAAAAATTCAACTAATGAATTCAGCAATTGCGATCGCAACTATCCAAACTCTGCAAAACCAAGGATGGCAAATATCCGAAACAGCCATCAAAAACGGTATCGCCAAAACCGAATGGCTAGGAAGACTTCAACAGACAACTTGGAAAAACCATAAAATCCTGATTGACGGAGCCCACAATCCAGCCGCCGCTATTGCATTGCGTGAATATGTCGATGATTTGAACATTTCCCAACCACCAATTAACTGGGTAATCGGGATTCTTGCCACCAAAGACAGCGATGATATATTAAAAGCATTACTCAAAAAGGGCGATCGACTGTATTTAGTACCCATACCAGACCAAAATTCAAAACCACCCAAAGAATTAGCAGCCCTCGCCAAAAACATCTGCCCACAATTAAAACACTGTAAAACCTTCCCCGACTTAACAACAGCCTTAGACGATGCTGTAGCAGACAACAATTTAACAGTCCTTTGCGGTTCCCTGTACCTAGTCGGGCACTTCCTGCAAATACAAACATCCCATCTTCATCAGCGTTAATCCGCGTTAATCAGCCAACATCTGCGGTGAAAAAAACCTTGAATCTTAAGCAAAGCCAGCTTATATGCTCGCACAGATTCCCATGATACTATCATATCCCAAATCCCCAGAAATTGCAATAGGCAAACCAAAAAAAATTAGGCAATTTGCGATCGCCCATCCCAGCCTAAAATATCCAGAATTCATGTTCAATTCCCATCATCTGCGGTTGACAAAATCATTCATTTCTCTCTTCTCCTCCTCTGCGTCCTCTGCGCCCTCTGCGGTAATAAAATCTTAAATCCCCCTATCTTTTCCCAAATTCTTGATAGTTGATAATTTTTGTGCTATCTTAAAGTCTATGATTCCAATTTAAAGCTATATATATGGCGGCACAGATTTCTATTATTCAATAATACGTCAAGAAGCCGAAAAAAGCAAGGGCGATCGCAAAAAAGATTCCCGCCCCACTCTTAAGATTTAAGCTCAACTCAAAACTACTTTTGATCCCAAGCAACAGCCGCATCAGCCACAGCCTGCTCTACCGATTTCTCCCCCAACATTGCCGCCTGCAAATTGTCATAAATCGCCTTTTGCAACTTCTTAACATCCTTCAGAGGCGGAATCAACAACTCAGCCGAAGTCAACCCAGAAGCACTAACAACCCGAGCTTGATCGGCAGTCGGAGCATCAGCCGGAATACTCTTAAAATAAGAGTCATTTAAAGCATCAACAGTAGAAGGCAAAACATTAGCAGCCTTAGCAAAAGCCAACTGATTCCGAGAATTAGTCACAAACAAAGCAAACTTCACAGCATCATCAGGCCACTTGCTGTCGCGAGGAACCACTAAATTCATCACCGCCACAATCTTCTTGCCGTTTTCCCCCGTAATTTGAGGTGCCACAGCCGAAACAGCGCCTATACTAGGAGCATTCTCAGCGATCGCCTTCAAAAACTGAGGCCCAGAAGCCAACAAAGCAGTTTCTCCAGCTTGATAAAGTTCGATCGCCCTGCGATGACCCTGCACCAAAACATCCTTTGGCAAAAACCCGCCCTTGTACAAATCAACCCAATATTGAAAAGCAGCCTTACCTTGCGAAGTATTAAAAGCCGCCTTCCCCTGAGCATCAACCAAAGTGACACCCATCTGCACCAAAGATTGTAAAACATCCGCCGAATCCTCCGGTACAAAAGTCACAAAAAAAGCAAACTTACCAGTCTTTTCCTTCACCTGTTTTGCTGCTTGAGCCAACTCAGTATAAGTAGCAGGAGGCTTAGTAATTCCAGATTTTTTAAACAGCTCAGTATTGTAAATAGTTACCTCAGTTGTGAGATACCAAGGAATGCCAAAACTCTTACCGTCGATCGCACCGGATTTCCAGATATTCGGCAAATAGGTCGATCGAACTTGCTCCGGTATCCGAGAGTCCAAATCTAGCCAAGCATTGCGCCCCGCCAACAGCGAAGCAAAATCAGGATTGAGGTTAACCACATCCGGCGGAGTTTTCGCCGAAACAGCCCCCAAAATCTTACTTTCCATCGCCGACCAAGGCACATCGACCCAGCGCACCTTCACCCCCGGATTTTCTTTCTCAAAATTGGCGATCGTCTGATTGAAATAATCAGTAAACTGAGGTTGTAATTGCATAGTCCAAAACTCGATCGCCGGAGAATTATTCGATCGAGAATTAGAAACAGCTCTACTGCAACTGACAGTCACAGCTAGCAGCAGGCTCACCAGCCCAAAAACAGCAAACAGTTGCCAAGATTTACGTTTCATAAAATTAAATTCGACCGTGATGGGAACAGTAAAAAAAGCGATCCCCAGACATTTGATTCGAGCAGGTGAGTTTGAATTGGTTGACTTTCCCACGAGAATAGCTATGCTCAGATAAATTGGATAGCATACGGCCCGCTCGCGGAGTCGAAGGGCGGCCCGCTCGCGGAGTCGAAGGGCGGCCCGCTCGCGGAGTCGAAGGGCTGAGGGAAGCATCCAGTTGTCAGATGACTCGTTTAGCGGGAAAACCTTCCCACACCTAACCGCTAACTCTGCACTTCGACTACGCTCAGTGACCACCCGCAACCCCCCATTCCCCCCTCCTTCCCCTTCCCCTCCCTCTTCCCTCTTCGATAAAAAACAAAACCCAACAACCCAATCAGATGATTAACTTTTTCAAAGGTCTACTTTCCAAACGCCAGCCAGGAATCGGTATCGAATTGGCCCCAGACCGCATCAACATCATTCAGCTCGAAAAGAAAGCTCAGGTATTAAAACTAGCCACCCTGGCTTCAATAGAAGTTCCAGAAGACATAGTGCAAGAGGGACAAATAGTCGATCCGCCTGGAATGGCAGAACTAATACGTTCAGTCCTCGCCGACAACAAAATCAAAGCCAAGCGCGTAGCCACAGCCATTCCCGGTAGAGAAGCCGTCATCCGCCTCATCCCAGTCCCCTCAGAACTCGACGATCAAGAACTGCGCGAATACATGAACAATGAAGCAGGACTTTACTTACCCTTCCCCAGAGAAGACGCCGACGTAGACTATCAAAAAATCGGCCTATTTGTAGATGACGACGGCGTAGAAAAAGTGCAAGTCGTCCTAGTAGCAACCCGCAAAGAAGTTACCGACACCTACCTCGAAACCTTCAAAGAAGCCGGACTGATTATAGACGTACTAGAAGTAACCAGTTTTGCCCTAATCCGCACCCTCAAAGACCAACTGCAACAATTTTCGTCCCAAGAAGCCGCAGTCCTCGCCGCCATAGAATTTGACAGCACCGAGTTAGCTATAGTAGTGGACGGCATACCCCATTTCAACCGTACCATCCCGATCGGCACTTACCAAATCCAGACCGCCCTCAACCAAGCCATGAACCTGCCGCCAACCAGAGACACCAGCGAACTGCAAGGCATGACCCTGCCAGTCACAGATACAATAGGGATATCGGGAGATGCCAACCCAGGCACAAATGCGATGATTAAAGTATTGGGAGAACTAGCAGACGAACTGCGCCGCTCGATCGACTTTTATCTCAACCAGAGTGAAGAACTAGAAGTAGCGCAATTACTGTTAGCAGGACCAGGAGCTGCGATCGGCAAACTCGATGAATTTTTCATGCAAAGATTAAGTTTGCCCGCCTCTCAAGTCGATCCCATCGAAACCCTAGGACTCGAAATCAGCGAAGAAATTACCCCTGAACAGCGAGCGGGTTTAGGAGTAGCTTTAGGTTTAGGACTGAGGGAGGTTTTGTGAACAGACAACTAAAATCTCA
>DMYK01000624.1:5029-11299 GCA_003483675.1 Microcoleaceae cyanobacterium UBA11344 | reverse complement strand
AAAGCATCTCAGACCCCCCCTAACCCCCCCTTATCAAGGGGGGGGAATTCCACAAGTTCCCCCCCTTTACAAGGGGGGGCTAGGGGGGGTGTTGATTGGTATGTTGTAGATGCCACTGAAACCGGCGAATTAATCGCACTTGCCGATGTTCCCTACCGCCTCGGAATTGACCCCAGAACTTCTCTAGAACCCTCTTCTGGAAGCCCCACAGGCGATGCTTACTGTACCCAAGGTTTTACCTATACCTTTGCAATGGAGGCAACTAAAGAACCGCAACAGCATCAAATGCCGTCTTTTTATCAACAATATGCTCCTTACTACAGTTACGAATTGCAGAGATTAGCCAGCTTTCCCTTAGTTTTCAGCTACCGCCAAATTAGGAGCATGAGACCTGATGAAAAGCGCCCTGCTGACACGAAAAAATTCCCGATTTATCCCGGGGATATTTCTATGCAAAATTGGACTTGGGGCAATGATTACCGTCCTGGTTCTTCTCAGGATAATTTAATTTATTCGCGCGCGCAACTGTCAGATAACGGTCAACTGCAACCGGGTGGATGGATGGGCGGTTTGCGAACAGAAACTTTGCGGCGCGGAGAAGAAAATGCTCAAGGATTTTTCTACTGGTTGGTAGCAGGAACGACTGACTCGCAACTAGGAAATGGAGTGAAAAAGCCTTATCCAAATAATCGTCTTTTGAGCGGTTTCGATTCGCCGATGGGGACGGTACACGGACTTTCTAAATATCCTTATATGCGGGAGGGAAGGCGAATTATTGGTCGGCCGAGTTTCAATGATCCTCAAGGATTTACAATCTGGGAAGTTGATATGTCTCGCACTGATTTTAAGGCGGATTTTTACCGCCAGAATTTATCAGAGAAAGAGTACCGGAATTTGTGGTTAGCTGTGGGTGGTTTGAATGCGCCGGCTTTGGCTGTGGGAAGTCAATCGGTAGAGGATACAAAATCTCGATCGCGCGCTAGGATTTATCCTGATAGTGTTGGTATCGGTCACTATGCGATCGACTTTCACCCCTGCATGACCAACAGTCCCCCGGAAGCACCAGGAAACACCGAACGGGAAGGAACTCGCAAAGGTCAAGGACAAGCTTATCCGTTCCAAATTCCGCTGCGAGCAATGATTCCTCAGAAAATTGACAATATGTTAGTAGCTGGCAAAAGTATTGCTGTTAGCCACACAGCGGCGGCGGCTTATCGAGTGCATTCTTTTGAATGGTCAGCCGGTGTGGCGGCGGGAGTTACTGCTGCTTTTTCCCTAGAAAATGGGATTATACCTTATGAATTGGTGGACTCATTGCCATCCCGCGAGCCGAATTTGGAAGTGTTGCAGTTGCGGTTGCAACAAAATGCCAATCCGATCGCATTTCCGGGTACTTCTATTTTCAATAGTTCTTGGCAAAACTGGAAATAAGTCAGTTGATTGTTGACTGTTGGCTGTTGGGCTAATCACCAAGGCCCAATGGCCAAGGCCCCATGTCCAGTCTTCCGTGCCGATTTCTGAGAAAAATATTAAGCTAGGTTAAAGCGCGATCGACAGTTGTAAGCAAGACACCCGTTTTGCCACAAACAGCCCGATATTTGCCGTTTTTTGCTTCAACCTGCTGTCACAGTCCAAAATTACTCAATCAATACATGAATATTTTTAGCAGTCTGCTTTCTGGGAAAACTCAACAACCCGAAGTGAAAAAACAGCGCGGAGGCATTGAAATTAAGTCGGAACGCGAAATCGAAATTATGCGGCAAGCGTCGAAAATTGTCGCTACGGTACTCAAAGAAATTTCCCAAATGGTGCAGCCGGGAATGACTACTGCTGACTTGGATTCCTATGCCGAAAAACGCATCCGTTCTCTGGGTGCAACGCCGAGTTTTAAAGGCTATCACGGTTTTCCTGGCTCGATTTGCTCTAGCATTAATCATGAAGTTGTTCATGGCATCCCCAAGGCCAAAAAGGTAATTCGAGCTGGAGATGTTCTCAAGGTAGATACTGGGGCCTATTATCAAGGCTTTCACGGTGATTCTTGCATTACGATCGCAGTTGTGGAAGTGACTCCTGAAGCGGCAAAATTAATCCGAGTAGCAGAAGAAGCTCTCTACAAAGGTATCGAACAAGTGAAAGCGGGAGCCTATTTGCTCGATCTGGCTGGTGCGATCGAAGATCATGTCAAAAGCAACGGTTTTAGCGTGGTTGAGGAATTCACAGGCCACGGTGTGGGGCGAAATTTGCACGAGGCACCTTCGGTTTTCAATTTCCGTACCCGCGAAATGCCGAACGTGAAATTGCGATCGGGTATGACATTGGCGATCGAACCGATTCTGAATGCGGGTTCTAAGTATACTCGGACGCTTTCTGACAAGTGGACTGCCGTAACGGTTGACAATGCTCTATCGGCTCAGTTTGAGCATACTGTGTTGGTGACGGACAGCGGTTACGAAATTTTGACCGATCGATCGAAAGTTTAATGGTGAGGGAAAGGGAATAGTTTTGAGTTTTGAGTTTTGAATTTGAGTTCAAGTTAAACCCAGTTTTTAATTCATTAATCCATCAAAATTGAACTCAAAACTACTTTCATTTCCTGCTAGATTTAAACTATTATATATTAAGGACGATCCTAGTTAAATTCCTAGGACTTACCCACAGACTCTACCTGTAGGGTGCGCAATGCGCACCTTACTAAGTACCCACAGATTCTACTTGTAGGGTGCGCAATGCGCACCTTACTATTATGGTAAAGCGCAAAGGTAAGAAAGATGTCAGCACGATTATTATTAGTAGATGATGAACCGGGCTTGCGGGAAGCGGTACAAGCTTATTTGGAAGATAGCAATTTTGCGGTTGAGGTTGCCAGTAATGCTCGCGACGGCTGGGAAATTTTGCAGCGTTACAATCCCGATTTGCTGATTTCAGACATTATGATGCCGCAGGTGGATGGTTATCAATTTCTGAAGCAAGTGCGGGAAGATCCTCGCTACAAGGCTTTACCCGTGGTGTTTTTGACGGCTAAGGGTATGACGAGCGATCGCATTCAAGGCTATCAAGCAGGTTGCGATGCTTATCTTTCTAAGCCTTTCGATCCCGACGAATTGGTGGCAATTATCACAAATTTGCTGGCTCGCCGCGCAGCTGCTAAGGAGATGGGCGAAAATGCTGAAACTCCCGATCTTGCTGCTTTGGCGAATCAAATGACGAGAATTGAGTCTTTGCTGAGCGGGCGGAGTTCGATCGTTCAACTTCCTTCACCGATTAAAATAGATTTGACNNGTTTTGGATTTGGTGGCTCAAGGTTTGATGAATAAAGAAATTGCTCGCCGCTTGGAAACAAGTGTGCGTAATGTGGAAAAGTACGTTAGCCGTTTGTTCAGCAAGACCGGTACTAACAGTCGTACTGAGTTAGTTCGCTACGCTCTTGAACACGGCTTAACTAAGTAGGGGCCCAGAGCTCTTAGGAGGCTCTTCCGAGCGCATTGCGTTCTCAGGCTCTGCCTGGGAACAAAGAAAATGTTAAAATCTAAGTGTTGACATATATATATAGTGTATTTGTGGTAATGCACATCAGTCTGCTGGCCGCAGAAGGCCGGTGTGACAACTCCTGTGCGATCGAACTTCTAACCGTTTTGAATCTGATCGGTCAACTCCCAAAACCCGGGGAATTACTTAGCCCGAAAAACTTACTGTTTCAGAGTATTTACTTAGTAAATAGAAAGGATAACTCTTCGCCCGACACCATCCACCTCATAAACTTTCCACGGAGTGTCACAGATCGGGGTATATTTGGTCTGAAAACCCATCGGTATTAATGAATGGGGATCGCAGATGAAAGTAGTCGCGGATCTTGAAGCGAGGACAGCATCTAAACTCAGTTTCTACAAGGAGGATAGCATGAGGAACATGACCACGCGACAAGCTATAAGTGCCATAGTAGCACTGCCGCTCCTGCTCCTGGCAAATACAACAGAAGCTTGGGCTAATATTGGCGGCCAGAAAGTAGATCCGATCAAAAAAGTTTCCAATTTGGGCGATCGGCTGGATTTTGACATGACAGCATCAACATCAATCAACATCGAAGAAAGCGAGGATTGGGATGAACCTGATTTTTCAGCTAATTTAGATATGCAGATTACTAAATTTATGACAGAAAGTGTTCCCGCCGAAATTGATGAGCTTCCGCCAATACTTGATCTGAGTGTTGCGAGGGACAACTCAACCAGAGCGTGTCGCATTTCAGTAATCTGCGAATAAGTGAATCGATCGTCATTAGTCATTAGTTATTGGGCATTAGTGATTGGGCTCTAGCGTTGCTCCGGGATGGGGAATTGGGCATCGATGCACTCTCCTATTGGGCATTGGGCACGATCGCTAATAACTAACCAATTCCTAACTACCTATTACCAATTCCCAATTCCCAATGCCCAATTACGAATTACGAATTACGAATTACGAATTACGAATTACGAATTGCGAATTGCGAATTGCGAATTGCGAATTACGAATTACGAATTACGAATTCCCAATGCCCAATGCCCAATGCCCAATTCCCCATTCCCAATTCCCAATTCCCAATATGACTAATTCGCACTACCAGCAAGACACCGCAGCACAGCAAAATAAAATTTCGATGCAAACTCTCACCCGCACTTTGAGAATGTCTCAGGGGCAATTTTCCCTGACTTTGGTGCGGTGCAATTATGATATCCTCAGAGATCAAATTATCGGGCAATTGCGGGAAGAGTCGGCTATCGAGATTCGAGAAATTTTCCTGCCGGCATCTGTTAACACTCTTTACACAACGATAGAAACAGAACTGTCTGGCAGTCAGCCCCAGGCTTTAATGGTGTTTGGGTTAGAGTCGGTAAATGCGATCAATAAAGTGCTGACTTCTACGAACTACGTGAGGGAAGAATTTCGGAATAATTTTCCATTTCCGGTGGTGCTGTGGGTGACAGACAAAATCTTAAAAAAACTGATTCGGCTAGTAACAGATATCGAGAGTTGGACGACAACTGTTGAATTTGTCCTGGGCCCCGATGAGTTGGTGGATTTCTTGGGCAAAAGTGCCGATCGCATTTTTTCTGGCATTTTAGAAAGCGGCAATTGGCGTTTAACTAATTCTGCCATTCTCGGAGCCAATTCTTTGACTGAATTAGAGTCGGCCACCCAAGACTTGACCAATTACAACGTCAGGTTAGAACCAGCTATTGAAGCTAGTATGCAATTTATTCGGGGGCGGGATGAATATCAGGAAAAACGGATGACTTCCGCTATTGAATTATATCAAAAAAGTCTCAAATTTTGGAAGTATCAAGTAGCATTTATCGGCGGGGGCACAGAATTTAGCAATTTGTTATTTACCCTTCACCCTTCACCTGTATTAGAGGGAATTCTGCTCTTTCACATCGGCCTTTGCTACCGCTTCCAAGGGGAGCAGCACCGCACGGGCAACCGTCCTTACTGGACGGAAGCTAAAAATTATTTTCAACAGTGTATTGATGTTTTAGAACGGGCAAGACAGCCAGATGCCGTTGGGAAATTTATTAATCAACTCGGCGAAGTATTGCAGTATTTAGAAGAGTGGGATGCCCTCTGGAATTTAGCTATTAAAGCTCGGACATTACATGAAAATATGAACAATTTAGAAACCGTTAATTTGGCTCAAGATTACGGCTTTTTGGCTCGCGTAGCCCGAGAGCAAAAAAATTGGAAAGGGGCCAAAGAATGGGCTAAATTCGCTCTAGATGTTCTCAACTCTAATTTAGAAGGAACTGGAAAAGGAACGCCGATCAAATCGCAGCATCAAGGCTTGTACTTATTAATTTTAGCAGAAGCAGAGAAGGAGTTGGGTGAGATAGAGCAGGCGATCGCACATTTAGAAATGGCCCGCTCGGAAACTGAACCTTGCTACAACCCGCAATTGTATTTGCGGGTTTTAGAAATGTTGCGATCGGTTTATTTTCAGCGGGGAGAATATCTCGCAGCATTTCAACTTAAGCAAGATTATCGAGCGGTAGAACATATGTATCGGTTCCGAGCTTTTATTGGGGCCGTCAAGTTGCAGCCGCACAGACAAGCGATTAATCCCGCCGCCGAAACTACTGTCGCCGCTGCTATTGCTGATGAAATTACTGCTTCCGGCAGAGAACAATACCTCAAACGTTTGATAGATAGGATGCAGGGTTCCCGAGACAAATTGACAGTAATTTACGGTCAATCAGGAGTTGGCAAAAGTTCAATTGTAGCCGGGGGATTAGTGCCTGC
>DMYK01000624.1:4574-4913 GCA_003483675.1 Microcoleaceae cyanobacterium UBA11344 | reverse complement strand
CCGGGAGTTGCGGAGGTAGACTCGGAAGTAGCAGTCGGCGAAATTAAGCGGAATTTTAGTTCACGATTGAACGGCGAATTGCCGGCTGCTCAAGAGCAGAATATTCAGAAACTGCCGCTAGAATTGATCGTAGAAAAGCAGGCGATCGAATACGATAAAATTATCAAAAAGTTGCAAATAAATTCGGAACATCTATTTACAGTTCTGATCTTCGACCAATTTGAAGAATTCTTCTTTGTCTGGAAAGAGCCAGCGGAAAGGCAAATATTTTTTGAGTTTATGCGAGAGTGCATGAAAATCAAATATTTAAAAGTTATTCTGTCTTTGCGAGAGGATTAC
>DMYK01000624.1:1508-4550 GCA_003483675.1 Microcoleaceae cyanobacterium UBA11344 | reverse complement strand
AATAGCGACATTTTAGACGATATTCTCAGCAAAGATATTCTGTTTTACTTGGGCAACTTTTCTTTGGCTGATGCGCGATCGGTAATTCGCACTTTAACTCAACGATCGCACTTTTACTTGGAACCGGAACTGATCGAAGAATTAGTCAAAGATTTAGCTGGAGAATTGGGAGAAGTTCGCCCGATCGAGCTACAAGTTGTCGGCGCGCAACTGCAAGAAGAGCAAATTACAACCTTAGCTCAATATCAGGAACTTGGCAACAATCCGCAACAAAAATTAGTCGAAAGATTTCTGGAAGAAGTCATCCAAGACTGTGGCCCGGAAAATGAAGGAGCGGTGCGCCGAGTTTTATACTTGCTGACAGATGAAGATGATATTCGCCCTCTGAAAACCCGCGCTGAATTAGCCTCGGATTTAGCAACATTTGAAGAAGCAGACAAATTAGATTTAGTCTTAGAATTGTTAGTAAAATCAGGTTTAGTTTTTCGGTGGACAGAGTTGCCAGCAGAGCTTTACCAGCTAGTTCATGACTATCTAGTTAGCTTCATCCGCCAGCAGCGGGAATTAGATACTAAGGCAGAATTCGAGGAACTACGAAGGCAGCACAGAGTTAATAAAGATGAAATAGAGCGACTTCGCAAGGAAAAAGAGCTAAATGCTTTGCTTTCGGAAGCTACAGACAAGCAGCGCCAAGCTAAAGAAAAACAGCACGAGGCAGAAGCTCAACTCTACAAAAATCGGAGATGGCAACTGCGGCTGGCGGTTCTAGGAGTAATTGTATTGGCGGCTCTTTCGGTGATGGCATTTGAGCAAACAAAATTAGCAGAAATTGCGCGACAGGAAGCGGAGCAAGCTCGGACTGATGCCCTAAATTTGGGGTCGGAAGCTCTGGTGCTTTCTCATGTAAAAAATCAACTAGGAGTGTTAGAAACCAGTATCAAAATTGGCAGAGATGCTCTCAAGAGTAAAGCGTTGCCTGTAGATACTAAAAATCACATCGCCGAACGACTCAGACAAGCAGTTTCTGGGGTGCAAGAACGCAACCGTTTTGAGCAGAATGGCAAGTTTGTTTTGGATGTGAGTGTGAGTCCAGATGGTAAATTAGTTGCTTCGGCAAGTGCAGATAAAACTGTTAAATTGTGGAACAATAAAGGTAAGTTATTAAAAACTTTCAATCACAGTGATAGTGTCACGAGTGTTAGTTTTAGCCCGGATGGTAAAAAGATCGCAACTGGTTGTGCCGATCGTAAAATTAGAATTTGGCAAGTGGATAATGACCAAAGTGCGAGCGCAACTTTAGAAGGCCACAGGGATATCGTCACCAGCGTTAGTTTCAGCCCCGACGGCAAAACCCTCGCTTCCGGTAGTCACGACAATACTGTCAAAATCTGGAACGTCGCCAGCCAAAAATTGCTGCAAACTTTGAAGGGACACAAAGACTGGGTGCTCGGTGTCAAATTCAGTCCCGATGGCCAAACAATTGCCTCAGCAAGTGCTGACAAAACTGTCAAACTTTGGAACCGAGAAGGTAAAACTCAGAAATTTCAAATTAATCCCCAAACTTTAAACAAGCATTCTGACATCGTTTACAGCGTCAATTTCAGTCCAAACGGTCAAGAAATCGTCTCCGCAAGTGCCGATACTACAGTCAAAATCTGGAACCGAAAAGGTGAGGAAATTAGAACTCTCAAAGGACACAACGATGAAGTTGTCAGTGCCAGTTTCAGTCGCGACGGCGAAAAAATTGTCACCGGTAGTGCAGATGATACGGTGAAAGTTTGGAACCGCAGCGGCACTTTGTTGAGCACTTTTATAGGACACCAAGATGATGTGAGGGCCGTAAGTTTCAGCCCAGATGGCACTATTGCTTCGGCAAGCAAAGACAAAATGGTTAAAGTTTGGAATCCTGACAGCACTCCTTTGAATAAGATTTTATTGGGACATGATGACTGGGTTTATAAAGTCAGTTTTAGTGCGGATGGCAAAACAATTGCTTCGGCTAGCCGAGATAAAACGGTGAGACTTTGGGGCGCTGATGGGAGTTTCTTAAAAAGGTTAGAAGGTCATAAGGATTCTGTTACTTCGGTGAGCATTTCGCCGGACAATAAAACTGTGGCTTCTGCTAGCGATGACAAAACAGTGAAACTCTGGAGTTTACAGGGTAAACTGTTAGATACTCTAGCACATAGTGGTATTGTTAAAAGTGTCAGTTTTAGTCCAGATGGGAAAATAATTGCGGCCGCAAGTGCCGATCGCAAATTGTACCTCTGGCGTTGGAATGGTTCNNGGTTCCCGGGCAAGTTTGCTAGCAAAACTCGACCACAGCAACCCGCTAATTAGTGTTAGTTTCAGCCCCGACGGCAAAACTATCGCGACTGCTACGGCTTCAGAGGATAGTGCAACTGAGAACAAAAATGCTTTTGCAATGGCAGGAGTAAATAGGGTTTACCTGTGGCAATTTAATGGTTCGTCGGCGAAGATTCTGAAAACTCTCGACCACGGGGACAGGGTTAAAGATGTGAGTTTCAGTCCTGACGGTAAGACAATTGCTACTGCTTGTGCTGACAAAAAAGTTTACTTATGGCGGTTTGATGGGAAAGGGGCAACAATAGCGCAAAAACTCGACCACAGTGATACTGTTGAAAGCGTGAGTTTCAGTCCTGACGGCAAGTTAATTGCGGCTGCGAGTGAGGGAAATACTGTTAAGCTGTGGAATTTTGATGGCCAGAAGGCTATGCTATCTAAGACTTTGGAATCGAGCGATCGAGTGTTGAGCATTACTTTTAGTTCTGATAGTAAAACTCTGGCTTTTGCTAGCAGGAATAGAAGTGTAATTTTGTGGCTTTTGGATAATTTGGAATTGAATAATATTATAGATCGAAGTTGCGATTGGTTGGGGGATTATTTACAGAATGATCCGAATGTGGCCGAGGGCGATCGAATGCTTTGTCTCGGATTTGGGCAGCAGGCGTTCAATAAGATTAAGCGATAAAATTTTAGCCTCCAATCTGCCAGAATAAATTATGGCGTTTATTCTTGAGT
>DMYK01000624.1:0-1502 GCA_003483675.1 Microcoleaceae cyanobacterium UBA11344 | reverse complement strand
CTATTCATCCTGACTACAAACCTAGGATTAAAGTCAGATTGAGAAATCTATCTATTGGCTAGTTTTTGCGGCTACAAATTTGGGGTAAAATCAGGGTAATAAATTTAATTTTCAGGCGGTTCGTCCGCCCAGTCAATCTGCAATCCAAACCAGAGGTAAACCGCATGGACACCAACTCACAAAATATCCAACCAATCCCGCCATTCAGCGAGACAAACGAGGAAACGCCAGAGATAGGTGGCGGTTTGCCTATAATTGAATATTGGGCAGAACATACATTGTCCCAGTCAGGCCCAAAACTTTGGAAAACTTTGCTGCATAAAAGTGCGTGTTTGTCATGTTCTTGGGGCACTGGCGGGCAGAAAGGAGGCTTTACTAATGAAGAGGGCGAAAAACTTCAGCGGTGTATGAAAAGTGTGGAAGCAATTGCCGCTGAAATCAAGCCTGCTATCTCAACTAACTACTTTGAAAAACACAGTATTGCAGAACTTCAGCAATTAACTTCAATGGAAGCTGATCGGTTGGGAAGGTTGAGTTTTCCGATGATTTTGCGGGATGGAAAATCTCATTACGATCGCATTTCTTGGCAAGAAGTTTATCAAATTGCCGCAGATGCTTTCACCAAAACCCCGGAACGAGTGGCATCTTACAGTTCGGGTCGCTCTTCCAACGAGGCGGCTTTTCTGTTGCAATTGATGATGCGGGCGATCGGCTCTAATAACTTAGCAGATTGTTCGGATCTCTGCCACGCTCCCTCAACAACCGGGTTAAGAGAAATGTTTGCTACCGGCACCTCGGTAGTGAGTCTAGAAAACTTGAAACAAGCAGATTGCGTCGTGCTCGCGGGGAGCAATTGTTCCTACAATCATCCCCGCCTGATGAACGAATTGATTAAAATCCGCGAAAAAGGCGGTAAAATAATTGTGATTAACCCAATGATGGAAATCGGGTTAGTCAAGTTTGGTTCCCCGGCTTTTCCCGTCAAGTCGCTACTCACGGGTTACGATATTTCGTCGCTATACTTGCAACCAATTCCCGGCAGCGATACAGCCCTATTTGTCGGGATTCAAAAGTCTGTAATCGAACAAGGATTGATGGACGAAAAATACTTGCAAGCCCACACAGAAGGCTGGGAAGCAGTAGTGAAACAAGCCCGTGAAACCCCTTGGGAAACTATTACTGAAACTTGCGGAGTTTCCCGCGCCGAAATTGAAGCAGCCGCCAAAATTATCGGCAGTTCAAAGCGAGTTGTCTTCGGTTGGGCGATGGGAATTACCCAACATGATAACGGCGTAGATAATGTTTTCAGCATTGCCAACACTGCCTTAATGACAGGAAATGTCGGCAAAGAAGGTGCTGGATTAATGCCCGTGAGAGGACACTCAAACGTGCAAGGATTTGGCTCTATGGGCGTGACTGTGAAGCTTAAAAAAGAAATTCAACAAGCTTTAGAAAAGTTATTGGGACGTTCTCTGAGTCCTGTTAAGGGCTATGAAACGCGA
>DMYK01000388.1:3601-4066 GCA_003483675.1 Microcoleaceae cyanobacterium UBA11344 | reverse complement strand
GTCAAACTGCCATTCAACAACAACATCAAACCAGCAAAAATCCAGCCATCCTCACCATTGTAGCAAACGACTTTGAGCCGCGTCAAGGGGAGCATGGTATAGATTTTAGTCGAGTCAAAACCCTCGTTGACGACATCGAAAAACAGGGAGTAGTCATCTCATTTATCGTGCCGCAAGGGCAATTATACGAAGACTTGACTAACGAGTTAAGCGGCAAAGAGAGTGTCTGCGTTTTAGATGAAAGCAAAGACGAAGATGCAGTGAGGCGATCGATGAATCCTTGCATTGATGCAGCCTTTAGCAAAGCCAGAAAAATGACACCTAAATCAAATTAATTAGGTTCGGATATTTCTTTAGTTAATCTGTAGGGTGCGTCGCTGCTCGTGTTTAATGGAACTTGCAGATTGACAGATGGCGACGCACCTTACTTACTACAAAATTGTGTGTACCACATATACATGGAAT
>DMYK01000388.1:0-3456 GCA_003483675.1 Microcoleaceae cyanobacterium UBA11344 | reverse complement strand
CGAGATAAAACCCATGAACTCCATCAATCATAACCACAATTCTGCCGCCAGCATCGTAGCATGGCAATACCTGCACCAAGAATTGACAGCCCTACTCCCCGAACAAATCAAAGCCCAGATGAGTCAGCGGGAAAAACGATATGCAGAAGGAGAAAAAGCGAAAACACGGATTAACGATTTAACTCCTTCAGCGAGGCGCAACCCCAACCCTGAAACCAAGAAAATCGTGAATATTTTGGTAGGGGTAATGAGTACGATTACCTTCAGCGCAGGAGCGCAAATACTGACTTCCCGCTTGGGAAGTATGAGCATTCCAGCGAGTTTGTTCATCGGTGGCGCTGCGGGGGTAATCGCGGATAAAAAAGTGATGAAAGTGATGGAACATCATCGCAAGAAAAACGGCACTCAGCAAGCCTTGAAAGATATCCAAAAACAAAAACAAGCTCATCCCCCCAAAAATGGATTTGGCGAACTTTATTACGAAGCTCAAACTGGATTAGTGCTACAAGTCGAAGGTCAATATTTGAATAAACTACCCTTCAGCGATGTCGGTTTGGCGCTGGGATTGAGCGGCACCGAATATGCGATGTCCCTGACAATAGTCATCGGGTTGGGATTACCGGGGGGAATTGTCTTAAATGCGATCGCAGCCAGCCTGCCCGTGGTAATGTTATGGGGAGCCGCATCACTGCAAAACGACGCCTTTGAAATGCCGGTTCACGCCCGTTCCCTAATTGGGCAATACGAAAGCAGCCTCCCGATAGAAATCACCGAATTGGAGGCAAATCAGATTGCCGGAATCGACGAAGAAGTTGCTCTGAAACAGCGAGAATTAGCCTATGAGCAATCCTTAAACCTGCGTCGCTCTAAATTTGTCAGCGAAGGCGATACCAGCGGGAGATTGAAGAATTGGGACATGGTAGAAGCTGACTTTCAAATCGGGTGGTATGAGAAAGAAAAGTATCAAATCGAAGAAGACCAGGACGAAAAACGGGAACAGCGGCACTCTAAGTTTGAAGCCGATGTTGCTCAAATTGCCGGACAGCATCAACCCCCCACCGGCACCTATTCACCGGAACAAATGGCCCAGTTAAAAAATGAATGGGTGGGGGTCCAAAAAGAAAAATTGAAGGAAAGTTGCGCCCATGATATGCAGTGGTTGAAGCATAAATACGAGAACAAAATCAAGCATTACGAGGAAGAAATTGCCGGCGCAAAACAGCGGTATGGGGAAGCCGAATCTCGGTGGCGAGAAGAACGACATTCTGATGCAATGAAGGATACTGTTTGAGACTGAAACCCTCTGTATCTCTCGTTTGTATCGCAGTCTAGATCCCCCTAAATCCCCCTTAAGAAGGGGGACTTTGATCCAATTCTTATCCCCCCGTTTTTTAACAGACTTTGATCGGACTCTTGTCCCCCCCTTCTNNGGGCAAGCTAAGGGGGGATCTAGCCTTAATCGCCAAACAGCAGTCTCTGATTGGGTTTGACCTTAAATTGATCCCAATGGGCACAGTGCGATGTCCTCCCATCGGGGACACCACTAAAAAAACTTTCCCTGAATCTGCATAAACTCCCCAACCCCTGCGACATCAAAGTATCAACCCAAAAAACTAGACTATGACGAGACATGATGCCCCCGTCGAACCCTTACCAGGCTTAGTTCCTGTAGCCGCCAGCTTCAACTTGTGGCTGCATTGGGAACTCAAGCCGATTTCCTTGACTTTGTTCTTCCTGGCACGTTACAGCGATATTTTCTCTGGGATAATTGAATTATCCCGACGTGATAGCAACGTGCCTGTGAACACCGAACTGGATTTAAAGGTCAAAAGCTTGATCTTGCAAGCACTGGCTGAGCCTGAATACTCCCAGCGACTCAGAAAGATTCAATCTCTACTCGATTTAATTGACTACTTGCCAAAAAGCAAGACTAAAGAGCGCATCGACATGGGTTTACAAACCTATTACGATGACGCACTCCAAATGACTGTCAGATACATGACAAGAAATTTGGATAAATTTTCAGAAAACTATGATATTGATATTAGCAATACCACTCCTGCTAATGTCTGTCAGTGTTTGGTGCGGTGGTATAACCTCAATATCAAAGCTGATTGCATAGATGTGCGACGCAGGCACAGAAACATCAGATTTGTGCATTTGGACGAACCGACAAGCGAAGAAAATGCCACAACCAAAGAAGAGATCATACCCGATCCGCGACCAGAACCGCCCATCGATTATGTAGAACAACAAGAGCGTTTTCTGCAACTAAAAGCTTATTTAGAGGCAGACCCGGAACAAAGATTGTCTAACTGCTGTACGCGGAAATACCCGATTTGTAACTGTTGGGAACTGATTAAGCGAAGGATTTTAAAATCCCCGCCCCAAACGTTTCAACAAATCAAAAAAGACCTGGATATTCCCCTTGATAATATTACCAGACTTTGGTACAATAAGTGTGTCCCTCTGTTGGCAGAGATAGCTCAACAAATTGGCTACGAAATCGAACCCAGAAGATTACAACAAAAAGAGGATGAGGAATAATCATGACTAACGCTACTGAACATTGTATCACAATTCGTTTTCAGAAACAAGACTGCGAGTTGGCGGAAAAATTCGCCGCTTCTCAACCGAATGCTGAGAAAAATCAACAAGTTTATCGCAATACTCTTGCTGTTTTAGCGGTGAATACGTTTGTGAAAGAACTCCGTTATGAAACTGACTTGGATGCTGGGGAAAGTTGGCATCCGGTGCTCAGAATGTTTCACAATGTCGCTGATTTAGTCTTACCGGGAATTGGCAAGATTGAATGCTGTCCGGTTATACTTGGAGAAACGGCGATTTCTCTGCCGGAAGTGCGCGAAAATCGCATTGCTTATATCGCCGTTGGGTTTGCGGAACCTTTCGATAAAGTGAAACTTTTGGGCTTTATTCCGGCTGGGGAATTTCTGGATGAAACTGAAGCGATTTCTCTAACTAATCTCAAACCTGTTGAGGAATTGTTGGATTATTTGGATCGGATTGAGTTGGGAATTCCGGTGGCGCAAGTTCTACTTGAAGAAGTGCTATCGGATTTGGCAGCAGATGACCCCGTACAAGCACGAGTTCGGGAGAATTTGCAAAACAAATCTATTGCTGAAATTGTGGCAATTCTGAATCAAGTTTATCGCAGTAGTGAGCAATCTGACTGGGGATATGAAGGGGGGAAAGCTTTAGCAAGAATTGGTGCTAGCAGTGGAGGTTTGGGAGGTATAAATCGATCTTTATCAATTCATCAATCTTCACCTGTTGAGAAGGTTTCAGATATTGAGGAGGATGTGAAAGCGGAACTGAATATAATTGCTGAAGATTTGTTGGAAAAGTTATCTGAAATTTGGGGAGATGGCGATGATTTTGCCTTGTCATAAATCGGCAATATCCCATAAATCTGGATAAATTTCCATGACTTGTAGG
>DMYK01000555.1:4060-5144 GCA_003483675.1 Microcoleaceae cyanobacterium UBA11344 | reverse complement strand
TCCGATCGCAAGTTGAGCGATCGAAGCATCCCTTGTCTTACTCCCGCTGAACCGCTGATTTGAAAATTGTCCATGCAGCGTTGATTTCCCTGTGTGTTAGCTTATATCAAGTCCGGTAGCATCGGAATTGTAAAATCGAGTCAACAGTTAACAGTCAACAGTCAACAGTTAACAATCATTCCGGTGCAACCGGAATTGATATTATTCCTGAGTAACTTGGGAACTCATCAGCAATCAGTCACCAGTTTAGAACTAATGACCGATCGCTAATGACTATCGATCTATACTTTCTTCGGCGACAGCAGCATCATCATACTGCGTCCCTCTTTTTTCGGGGCTTGCTGCACTTCTGCTATTTCCTGCAAATCCGTGGCCATGCGCTTAAGCAAGTCCTCTGCTAAGTTGCTGTGTTGGATTTCCCGACCTCTGAACATGATCGTGGCTTTTACTTTGTCCCCAGATTTGATAAAACGGTCTGCTAGTTTGAGGCGCACTTGATAGTCGTGTTCTTCAATTTTGTAGCGCATCTTCACTTCCTTCACGTCAGCAGTGTGCTGCTTCCGCTTTGCTTCTCGCGCTTTTTTCTCCTGCTCGAATTTGTACTTCCCGTAGTCCATCACCCGGCATACGGGCGGGTCAGCTTTGTCGCTGACAAGTACGAGGTCGAGTTCTTTGTCCTCGGCGAGGCGCAGTGCTTCTGATGGTGTCAATATCCCCAGTTGTGCGCCGTCGGTATCGATGACCCGGATTTTGGGGTATCGAATATTTTCATTAATCTGGGGGAGGTTACGATTTTGTCTTCTTTCAATCACAGGCATGAATTGTTGTGTAAGCAGTAGTTTATTGACGTACTCCTCGGCGTGAACGCGCGGGGATTCTTAAAGGATGTTACGAAGCAGGCTAGGGGTAAACATTATACTTGCCATTCTACTCAGATACACTTAACCTTGCAAATCTAGGAATTTACCCAAATTTACTGTGTATGGCAGATCAGGCATCGCTTTTAGCTTGACCGATAGGGAGGTATCTCTCAAAGCTTTCAACAAAATATTGAAAGCGCGTAAGACGGTAACAGAGCGAAGCG
>DMYK01000555.1:324-4033 GCA_003483675.1 Microcoleaceae cyanobacterium UBA11344 | reverse complement strand
GTAGTCGAAGTGTCGAAGTGTTGGGGGCCGAGCCCTTACGCATACTACGAAACTTTTTGAGAAGTCCGATGCGACCGCGGTGGGTTTAAACGGTAGCCTATCCTATTACATAGTACCAAATAATACCCCTATATTCCCCGACTTTACAAGAAAGCGCTTACTATGCAAAAGCAGTCTGGCTCAGTTTCTGCTTAGTTTTATTTTACTGCCATGTACAATGAGTATTGTTGATTGTAAATTTATGTTGCGAGAGTCGGCAAAATTGACAAATTCTCTTCACTGGCATCAACGGATTGGTACTCAACGAGACTGGGTATGGCGGGGTTGGCAAACTCGCTACACTTATTTGCGTCCCTCTCGTTCCCAAGATCCACGAAATCAAGACTCGATCGCAATTGAGGATTCCGCCACCCAAGGAATTGACTCTCAACAACCGGCAACGCCGATAATTTTACTGCACGGGTTTGGAGCATCGATCGGCCATTGGCGACAAAATCTCCCTGTCCTCGCCGAGTTCCACACTGTTTACGCGCTGGATTTGTTGGGGTTTGGGGCTTCCCAAAAAGCTCCGCTTAACTACGATGTGTCTGTGTGGGTCGATCAAGTTTATGACTTTTGGCTGACTTTTATCAGAAAGCCTGTGGTTTTGGCTGGAAACTCGATCGGCTCCCTGATTTGTCTAGCCGCCGCCGCCGCTCACCCGGACATGGTAGCAGGTATAGTCATGATTAGCCTCCCAGACCCCTCTGTGCGAGCCGAGGCCGTGCCGGGGTGGCTGTTACCCGCGATCGAAGCTGTTGAAAGTATCTTTGTTTCGCCCCTAATACTGAGGCCTCTGTTCTACCTTGTCCGCAAACCCTCTTTTGTCCGCCGTTGGGCTGCTTTTGCCTACTCCAGCCCCGAAGCCGTTACCGACGAGTTAGTAGATATTCTCGCAGGCCCCGCGGGCGATCGAGGTGCGGCCAGAGCCTTCTGCGCTTTATTTAAAGCTGTGGGTAGTTCACAATTCAGTCCCGGTGTCAAGACTGTGTTACGAAAATTAACAATTCCGATGCTGTTAATTTGGGGTCGCCAAGACCGGATGATTCCCCCTCGGTTCGCCCGACCTCACCAATTTGTCGAATGCAACCCCAATTATGTAGAGTTAGTTGAGCTAGATCATGCGGGTCACTGTCCCCAGGATGAATGCCCCGAACAAGTAAATCAAGAAATTTTGAACTGGATGGCAGGGAAGTTTGTACTCAGGGGATTAGTCAGCAGTCAGCAGTCAGTAGTCAGTAGTCATCAGCAAGCATCAAAAAATCTGACGAATGACGAATNNCCAAGAGCGATCGTCAAAAGTTGCGGGAACTCGATCGCAGCCGGTGGTATTCTATTTCACTGAGTCAAGTATCTCGATCGCGTCCGATGCCTGAAACTGCTCCCTTGAATAACAGTAAAATTCTACCTTCTAACTTCTACCTTCTTTCTTCAAGAAACAGTTGGTTTCTTGCTGCCAAAAATAAATATGTTCCCTTGTACCGGCAATCTTTCAATCAACTTCGGGCCGATCGGCGGCTCGGATGCGGGAGGGCGAATATTTGCCAGATTCTGGCATTTGTGAGTCTGTTGAGGTATAAAAAAGTCAATTTAGCCAAAAACTGAGAGTCGGCGATCGCCCTTGAGTCTTTCGGCTAACTGCTGAGGGCTTAGGGCAACAACCGCCAACCAAAGCTTTTGGCCGCAACGCAAAGGAGGAAAAACTGTCGTGAAATTCCACTGGCTACTATCCAGTTTCTTAGGTGTATTTTTGCTCACCGGAGCCGCCGAAGCAGCGAGACTGCAATCTTGGCGGTTTGATGCTTCACAGAACCGGCTGTACTTTAGAACGGAGGGGGGAGTGCAACCCAAGGCTCAACTGATCTTCAACCCGACACGGTTGGTGATCGATTTACCGGGGACGAGTCTGGATCGTCAATCCGTAAATCAGCCCTTCTCAGGGGCGATCGAATCAGTGCGTTTAGGGCAGTTTGACGACGATACAACCAGAATTGTGGTTGAGTTGAAAGACGGATATACGATCGACCCTGCTCAAGTAAAATTCCGGGGTATTTCTCCCAGCGAGTGGACTGTGGATTTGCCAACGCCAGTGCGAGCCGAAAATCCCAATCCCAGTTCAGATCCTGAAGCGGGGGTTTTTTCGGTTGAGCCTTTAGCACCATCTGAGCCTTCTGTGGAGGCGACTGTAGTTCAAAACGTTCAGGTGACGGGAGACGGTTTTTTGATCCGCACCACAGGCGGCCGCCCGCAAATTAACTTTCAACAAAGTCGAGCTCTTGACATCGCTACGCTGGATATTGAAGGGGCGACTCTCGCTCCTGGCCTCAGCAGTCAACAGTCTCAGACTAACGGCAAGCACGGCGTGGAACGGATTGAAGTCCGGCAACTACCAACGGAGCCGCCCATGATCCGCGTGACTTTGCGGATGAATAGTTCTAATACAGAGTGGCGGGCATCTTTGAGTAGTTTGGGCGGTATTTCCCTAATGCCTGCGGGCACAAGGCAGTCAGCCACCCCTCGCCGCCTGACGGTAGACCCTCCTATACGCTCCTCTGTTAGCGTGCCGCCACCAGTCGATCGAACTCGCAATCCGATGCCTTTGCCGAGAATGACTGCCGGAGGGGGCGATTTGCCCCAAGTTTCTAACAGCCGCTCAGTGGTTGTCATCGATCCTGGCCACGGCGGCCGCGATCCTGGTGCCGTCGGGATTGGGGGGATTCAGGAGAAGGATATCGTTTTGGATATCTCGTTTCAGGTGGCGAGACTGCTGGAACAGCAGGGGGTGCAAGCAGTGATGAGTAGAACTGACGACAGCGAGATCGACCTGGAACCAAGAGTTTCTCTGGCTGAGCGGCTAAATGCTACTTTGTTCGTGAGCATTCACGCTAATGCGATTAATATGAGCAGGCCCGATGTGAACGGGATTGAAACGTATTATTTCGATAATGGACTAGATTTGGCGAGGACTATTCACGGCAGTATTTTACAGGGGACAGGGGCGGATGACCGCCGGGTGCGTCAGGCTAGATTTTACGTTTTAAGGAAGACTTCTATGCCTTCTGTTTTGCTGGAGGTGGGTTTTGTGACTGGTGCTGAGGATGCTGCGAAGCTTTCCGATCCAGCTTACCGCAGTCAAATGGCGGCTTCGATCGCTCGTGGCATTTTGCTTTACCTTCAGCAAAGATAATATTCGGGCATTGGGCATGGGGCATTGGGGATGGGGCATCGGGCATTGGGCATTGGTAGCAACTGCCACTTCGACTACGCTCAGTGACCAACTGACAACTGACAACAGTGAACAGTGAACAGCCAACAGTGAACAGTCAACAGTCAACAGTCAACTAACTAACAATTAACAAATGACAACAGACTCTGGACAACAAAGAATCGGTATTTTTGATAGCGGCGTGGGTGGTTTGACTGTTTTGAGGGAGTTGTACCGACAATTGCCTAACGAATCCATACTTTATTTTGGAGATACGGCGAGATTACCTTACGGCACTCGCGGGGCTGCGGAAATTGTGCAGTTTGTCCGCGAAATCATGGCTTGGCTGGTGGAACAGGATGTCAAAATGGTGATTATGGCCTGCAACACCAGTTCTGCTTTGGCGATGGAGATGGTGCAGGCTGAGTTTGATATTCCGGTGCTGGGAGTTATTCTGCCGGGGGC
>DMYK01000555.1:0-170 GCA_003483675.1 Microcoleaceae cyanobacterium UBA11344 | reverse complement strand
CCTTACACTTATGAGGTGGCGCGGGAATATTTGGCTCCTTTGATTCAGCAGCGGATTGATACGCTGATTTACGGCTGCACTCATTATCCGCTATTGGCTCCGGTGTTGCGATCGCTTTTGCCTGTTGGGGTGCAGTTGATCGATCCTGCTGTGCGGGTGGTGGCTGCTGC
>DMYK01000482.1:3443-8079 GCA_003483675.1 Microcoleaceae cyanobacterium UBA11344 | reverse complement strand
GCTTTTAACGTCTACAACCTCGAAGGAGTAAAAGCCGTCATCGATGCCGCCGAAGCCCTTCAAAGCCCAGCCATGCTGCAACTTCACCCCAGCGCCCTCAAATATGGAAAATCTCCTTTAGTAGCACTTTGCATGGAAGCAGCGCGCAAATCTTTAGTGCCGATTGCTGTTCATTTAGATCACAGCACCTCCACCAAAGATATTGATTTAGCCCTCGCAGCAGGGATCAAATCAATTATGGCAGATGGTTCGCATTTACCCTACGAAGGCAACTTAAAATTTACCCGCGAAATGACTCAATTATCCCACGCTAACGGTGCTGTTGTCGAAGCAGAAATCGGCAGAATTAGCGGCACAGAAGATGGTTTGACCATCGCAGAAAAAGAAGCAAAAATGACAGATCCAATCCAAGCAATTGAATTTGTCAAAGAAACTCAAGTCGATGCTTTGGCTGTTACAATTGGCAATGTCCACGGCAAATATCTCAGGGAACCGAGACTCGATTTTCCGCGTTTGGCAAAAATACGCGATGCAGTAGAAGTGCCGCTGGTTCTTCACGGTGCTAGCGGTTTGCCGGAAACAATGATTAGTCAATCTATTAAACTAGGAGTAGCTAAATTTAATGTCAATACGGAAGTTCGCCAAGCTTATATGGATGTGTTAAAAACTAGCGCTTCTTTGTCAGATCCAGATTTGTTGGAAGTAATGGAAAAAGCAATTGATGCAATGGGAATGGTAATTTCCGAAAAACTGCAACTTTTCGGCTCGGCTGGTAAAGCTTATTTGCACCAATCTCCCTAGGCTGAAATATTGACCGTCAACGGTGTCAACGGCAAAAAAGCTTCAACTTCACAAGTTGTTGTCAAATAACCACTCAGGACTAACCAATAGCTAGCAAATTGAGGTAATCTAAGTAAGTGGGTACAAATAAACGTAACATGGGGAGAGGGCGCGTGCGTGAAACGAGCAACTAGATCAACCGTATAGATCATAACTCAACTAGATCATAACTCAAGCCGCCCCTACAAACCCGCATCAGCTCTGGTTTTTTGCACACACCAACTTATTAATCATTAGCAATTTCATTTTCGACACCGACTATGCTCAACATTCCTCAACTCATTGCTCAAGAACTTTCCATCCATCTCTCTCAAGTCAATAATGCTCTGGAACTTTTCGCCGAAGGAGCAACAATTCCGTTTATTGCTCGGTATCGTAAAGAACGTACTGATTCTCTCAACGAAATTCATTTGCGTGATATCTCCGATCGCTTCACCTACCTCACGGAAATCGAAGCACGAAAAACCACAATTTTAGATACTATTTCCTCTCAAGGTAAACTTACCGAAGAACTGCAAGCAAAAATCGAATCCTGTTTGCAAAAAACAGAACTAGAAGATCTTTACTTACCTTACAAACCCAAGCGGCGCACGCGAGCAACAATTGCTAGAGAAAAAGGTTTAGAACCCCTCGCAGAATTCATCAAATCCCTGAACCAACCCTCAGCTCAACCAGTACCTCTCGAAGCAGAAGCAGCTAAATATATTTCTGAAGAAAAGGGAGTAAAAACACCGGAAGAAGCTCTCAAAGGTGCTGCGGATATTTTAGCAGAATCTGTATCGGAAAAAGCAGAACGGCGGGCTTATCTGCGAGATTTTTTGATGACAACAGCAGTGTTTATATCTAAAATTAAAGATGAGTTTCCAGAGGGAAGTACGAAGTTTGAAATGTACCGGAGTTATCAAGTTGCTGTGAGAAGCGTTCACTCACATAATATGTTAGCACTATTTCGGGGCGAAAGTGAAGGAATTTTAGATTTAGAAATCTCCTTTGATGAATCAGCGGTAACGGCTTATTTGGAGTCGGCAGAAATTAGAACTAAGATACCGGAAGTCAAAGATTTTTATCGCTTGATGCTGAAAGATGCTTTCAATCGGTTGATGAAAAATTCGTTAATTACAGAAGTGCGATCGGACCGAAAAAATGCTGCTGATATCGAGTCAATCAAAACCTTTGAAACTAACCTCCGTGAGTTGCTGCTGTCGGCGCCAGCGGGCATGAAACCGACATTAGCAATAGATCCGGGATTTCGGACTGGCTGCAAAGTTTCTGCACTAGATGAAACCGGGCAATTTTTGGAATATCAAGCAATTTTTCCCCACCAAGCGGCCGGACAAAGACAGCAAGCTGCTACAATTGTCAAGCGTTTAATTGAAAAATATCAGATTGAATTAATTGCGATCGGTAATGGTACAGCTTCCCGCGAAACAGAGGAGTTTATTTCCGAAGTTTTGGCAGAATTAGACAGAAAGCCGATTAAAGTGATGGTGAATGAATCAGGTGCATCGATTTATTCAGCAAGCGATGTGGCGATCGCCGAATTTCCCGATCTCGACATCACCGTCAGGGGCGCAGTCAGCATTGGAAGGCGTTTACAAGATCCCTTAGCCGAACTTGTGAAAATCGACCCCAAATCCATCGGAGTTGGACAATATCAGCACGACGTTGACCAAAAATTGCTCAAAAAGAAACTAGATGAAACAGTAGAAAGCTGTGTCAATTATGTAGGAGTAGACTTAAACACAGCCTCGAAAGAATTGCTGACATTTGTGTCAGGAATGAGTCCAACAGTTGCCAAAAATATTGTCAATTATCGCAACGAAAACGGCGCGTTTAAAAATCGTCGCCAACTCCTAAAAGTCCCTAAACTCGGCCCCAAAGCCTTTGAACAAGCGGCGGGTTTCCTGCGAATTCGCAACGGTGAGAACCTGTTAGATAATACAGCAGTCCATCCAGAAAGTTATGCTGTGGTTCAGGCGATCGCCAAAGACTTAAACTTACCACTCACGGACGTAACACAAATCGCCGAAAAAGTCAAGACTGTAAACATTAAAAAATATGTCACCGAGCAAGTCGGCGAACCGACGCTGAGAGACATTATTTCCGAACTAGAAAAACCAGGAAGAGACCCGCGAGCCGAATTTAAATATGCTACTTTTAAAGAAGGAATCAAAGGAATTTCTGACTTGACAGTTGGGATGGAATTAGAAGGAATAATCACCAACGTAGCTAACTTTGGAGCTTTCGTAGATGTGGGAGTGCACCAAGATGGTTTAGTGCATATTTCTCAATTAGCTGACAGATTTGTAGAAGATCCGAAGCAAATAGTCAAAGTTGGACAAGTTGTGAAAGTCAAAGTGTTAGAAATTAATGAAAAACTGAAGCGAGTCAGTCTGACAATGAGGTTGCAGGAAAAACAACAAAAGTTCGATCGACCCAGCCCGCGCAAGTATTAAAATCAGGCAGACTCTACTTGTAGGGTGCGCACTGCGCACCTTACTACTACTTGTAGGGTGCGCACTGCGCACCTTACTACTACTGTAGGGTGCGCACTGCGCACCTTACTACTACTTGTAGGGTGCGCACTGCGCACCTTACTACTACAAACTTATTAACTCAATCAACGCCTTAGCCAAATATTCATACTGCGGCAAAGTGTTGTAAAATTGAGCAGAAATCCTCACCAGCCGCCCCCTTGCATCAGGCCAAGGAATCACCGGCACCTCAATCTTAAAAATCTCCCACAAAGCCTCTTGCAAAGGTGCAATTCCTCCCTTTGTAACCGCATCAGACTGTTCATTTGGGAGTCGTACAACAGCCATCGAACCCACCATTTCATCTGGACAAGGCAGCGGCAAATCTAATTGATCCAGCAATATCTGTCTTCCTGCTAATGCCAAAGCATGATTTTTTGCCATCAATTCCGGCCATCCGCCATCCAACAAAGAACCCATAAAATCAATAGCAACAGGCACGCACAAATAGGGACTAGGATCGACAGTTCCCATCCAGTCAAATTCCAATTGAAAGCGCGATTTATCAGTACGCGGCGAATTAGCACCGTGACTGATAGTTGTTGGCCGAATAGCATTTTGCTTGTCGCGTCGCACGTACAAAAAACCAGCTCCTTTCGGCGCGCAGAGCCACTTGTGGCAATTTCCAGTGTAGTAAGCAGCGCCAATTTCATCTAAATTCAGCGCTACCATTCCCGGCGCGTGAGCTCCGTCTACTAATACATCCACGCCGCAGTTAGCTAATTCGCTTACTAACTGTTTGATGGGAAAGATTAAACCAGTTTGACTTACAATATGGTCTAATAATGCTAACTTTGTTTTCGGTGAAACGCACTTAATTACCGCTTCAATAATTTGTTCGGGCGACTCTATTGGAAACGGCACTTCGGCTAGGATTACTTTAGCGCCTGTGCGACTAGCAACAAAATCAAGTGTATTGCGACAAGCGTTGTATTCCTGACTGGTAGTTAGTAATTCGTCACCGGGCTCAAAAAAGAGCGATCGCAAAACCGCATTCACTCCCGTCGTCGCATTCGGCACAAAAACCAACTCATTCGCATCCGCCCCGATAAATGTCGCCAACTGATTTCTAGCTTGATCTAACAGCGGCTCAAATTCCCGCATCAAAAAGCGCAAAGGTTCCCTTTCCAACTGTTCTCGAAAACAGGTTTGTGCTTCGAGTACGGGAATTGGACAAGCGCCAAAAGAGCCGTGATTGAGAAAAGTTATATCGCGTTCGAGCAACCAATATTCTAGATTCATTTGTAATTTGTAATTTGTAA
>DMYK01000482.1:0-3416 GCA_003483675.1 Microcoleaceae cyanobacterium UBA11344 | reverse complement strand
AATTTTACCCTTTAATTGCTCAAACTCTTCAAGTGTATTGCAATTTGACAACATTACCGCTTCTCGTTCCCCCACAGGCAGAGGAATTGCCGCTTGACTCAACCACACTTGAAACGATCGCCCCCCTGACTCAATAAAAGTTTGCAAACTTGACAGAGATTGGCGATGGTAGAAGCCGCACAAAGGTTCCCAACGCGAATTTTGATAAGGCACAATGGCTAAAGTAGATGTGGGTACTGTCGTTAACTGATTGGCCCAATTCTGAATAATTTGGGCCTCCAACAAAGGCAAATCGCAAGCTAAGAGTAAAATCCATTCAGCAGCAATTTCAGTCAATCCCTGAGTCAAAGCAACTAGAGGCCCGGAACCAGGATTATACTCTACCAGAAATTGGCATTCTTTAGTTAAAGTCGATCGATAGCGATCGGGCCAAGAAGTAAGAACATAAACTTCTGAAGTTAAACTCGCAGCAACGGAGCACGCCCGCTGCAATAAAGATTTACCCTCAATTTCTAAAAGAGCCTTATCCCTACCCATGCGCGAACTCTTGCCACCTGCAAGCACTAAAACAGCAATTTTATCATTAGTCATTGGTTATGGGTTATTTGTTATTTGTGATTAGTCCGTCAACCGTTAACAACTTTGCTAACCTCCTCAAGTTTTTGAACAACTTGACCGCTGATCAACAAACTTTCTGCTTTAATAAAACCAGAATTTATATCCGAACAAACTCCGCAGCGCCACAGATAAAATCCGCCGTTCCAGATAGCAGATTGCATCAAGTCTGAAGGCTTGCCGAGCAACACTTCCGGCATTTGTTGTAATAACTTAGAGGCGGATTCAAAGGCAGGATTTGTGTTACTAAAACCATAATCTGCGTGGGCTAAAAGCACTCGCTCGAAGGGAAGATCTGGCTTAGCAATACCAATAATAGCAGTGCGATCGCGCGGCAAATCGCAACTTCCTTCCAATCCTTTAACTGTGGTATAATTATTAATTCCCCGCAATTCCAACGTCTTAATAAACATACCTTCCGTCGGTGGGTGCACGTAGCCGGAAATCAGGTGAACGTCCCCTGCACAGGGACACCACATCAACTCCATAGTGGAAAAAGGTGGTCGTTTGCCTATTTCGCGGCGGTAGGGAACTAAAGCAGCAGCTTGAGGAAAATGCCTGGGTATGTAGACAAAACCCAAACCCGTACTGTCAAAAACTTGCTGGACTTTTTCTAAAGAAAGTTTTGTCCAGTCAACACCCAAACCGCGCCAAATGTCAATCAGGGGAATGCCTTCTTTTGTCGGCATTGTATCACCCCCGTGCATGAGAACCGGGACGCCGGAGGAGGCCAAAATCAAAGCAGTCAAGGGACTAATTGGGGCTGTGCGCGATCGCCCGTCGTAAGCAACGCCAAACACCGCAACGCTAGATACTGAAAAGCCTTTTTCTCGGTTTGGGGAGGCCAGCTTCGGGCCCAATTCTTCATAAGCATCTAGCATTCCGGCTAACTCTTCCCCCGTCGGCCGTTTAATGCGGTGGGCAATCATAAAAGCTCCAATTTGAGCCGGTGTTGCTTCTTGCAACAGCATCATCCGTGTTGCCGCTGCTGCTTCGTTTCGAGTTAAATTTTCTCCTGTATGTATTCCGCTGCCAATTTTTCGTAGTAATTCTCTAAAAGCGTCACTCATGATCTTTGAAATTAGTAATTGGTAACTGGTAATTAGTGATGGGTAATTGATAATTAGTAATTTGCACAAATTGGCGTACCAATTGACAGAAATCGGCGATCGGCGGAATTTGCATTCGATCGTGAGTTGTCACTAATACTACTTCGCGAGTCCAAGTCGGATCTGCTGTCGCACTGCCAAGATCAGAAACCTGGGAATTGGCGCGATTGCTTTCGATCGAGCGAATTGCTAAAGTGCGATCGACCCTCGCCTCCACCAAAGCCGAATGTGGCAACAAAGCAATCAATTCTCCCTGTCGTACCACACCCCGAAAAGCATCGAGAGTGTTCAACTCCAAAACAGCCTGAAGTTTAGCACCCATGCGTACAAATTGCTCTTGCACCATCCGCTGCATTCCGTAGCCATCCTTAAACACCACTTGCGGGTAACAAATCAATTCCTGCCAAGGCACTGATTCATACTTAGCCAGGGGATGGGCTGCCGCCATCAATACCTCGATCGGCTCATTGTAGAGCACCTCTACCAACATTTCTGGGCCTTGAGTAAAATAGCGGTTGTTCATCACGATCGCCACATCCACCAAACCGTCTTTGAGAACTTTCAGAGCTCGATCGCTCCCGAGGGCTGTCACCCGCAACTGCACCTCTGGATAGGTTTTACAAAATTTTTGGAGCACAGGTGGCAAATAAGCAGCGCAAACCGAGTGAATCGCAGCTACGCAGAGTTCCGGTTGTTTGCCGGCGAGTAAGTCTCGCAATTCCTGACTGGCATTCTCCCAAGTCTGACAGATTTTGCGAGCGTGAGGCAACAGACGTTCTCCAGCCAAAGTCAGCTTGGCATGGGCGATGCGGTGAAACAACGACAAACCCAGTTCAGCTTCTAATCCCTGCACCTGGCGGCTGATAGTCGATTGACTGACACCACACTTCCCCGCGGCTTGCTGAAAGCTGCCGGTTTCGGCAACAGAAAGAAATGCTTGAAGCTGCTCTAAACGCATGGAGGTTTAACTCTAGGTGACATTTGGTGCGATCGTCATCAATATTTGTAGCTGAAACCATGAATTTTATTGCATTTCCACATCTATCTTCTTCCTTCTGTTATACCTGCGAGTCACATTAACCGATTTGCTCCCCAAGTTTAGTAGACTTTGATACAGCTACAGATTAGTTTTGATGCGCGGGCGATCGCGCTCCAGAGATTAGCAATAAACTGGAATTAGGGACTCGGCAATGCGGTGCGATCGCGATCGATCGCACAGTGTCATCCAAAGGCAGAATTTTACTCTCTGGAGCGATCGCCCGGCTGGAAAATTTAGCACATCCGGTTTCCCACCCACCATCTCAAAATTCAACACTTCGACACTTCGCTCTGTTACCGAAAGTCCACAATCCCAAATCGCCCCTATCCCTATGTTGAAATCACTGTCAGCGATACCGGAATTGGCATCAGCAAGGAGTTTTTGCCGTTTTTGTTCGATCGGCTGGAGCCAAGCTGACAGCACTTCTACGCGCAATTACGGGGGTCTGGGATTAGGATTGGCGATCGTCCGGCATTTGGTAGAACTGCAAGGCGGGACTGTCTGGGCCCAAAGTCCAAGGGAGCAGCAGGGATCAACTTTCGGAGTACAGCTACCACTTTAATCAGTTGACTGTTGTTAATTGTTAGTTGTTATTGGTTATCGGTTATTGGTTATAGCAACCTTCTGGACGGTTATACCAATTTAATGGGTCG
>DMYK01000591.1:5094-7229 GCA_003483675.1 Microcoleaceae cyanobacterium UBA11344 | reverse complement strand
AATGCCCCGTACCAAAAACCCCTTCCCAATCTACAATCCAAAATCCAAAATCTCAAATCCAAAATGTAAAATGCCTTGGTTTGTCAAAATTGAGCAAGGAATTGTCGAAAAGCCCGTCTTTGACCAGTACGTGCCCGCTCACAGAGCTTACGTCCGAGACTTGATTTCAAAAGGACACCGAGCCAAAACGGGCTACTGGGCAAGGAGAGGTGGCGGTATGTTGATGTTTGAGGCGGGTTCGATGGATGAAGCAAGGGCGATCGTCGCTGAAGACCCGCTGGTGAAGAACGGTTGCGTTATCTATGAAATTTATCACTGGTGTGTGGTTGAAGAATAGAATAACTGTGTTATACTCATAAATGAACTGGACCCACGCGATTACAACGCCCAAATCTTGTCAGGACCGGAAGGTAGCAGCAACACGGGATGCTTGTGATAGGCGTGGTATCCGGTTCACCCAGTTTTTTGAGGTGTAGCTTCTATGGCTGGTTTTGGAGATCTTTTACAAAAAGCAGTTTACCTGGGCGTTGGGCTAGCTTCCTACGCTGGCGAAAAAGCAGGTAGCAAGCTAAATGAGTTGCGAACTGAAGCCCAAAAGCTGGCGGATGAATTGGTGAAGCGGGGCGAGATGTCAACGGAAGAAGCTCGTCGCTTTGTTGATGATCTGGTGCAACAAGCTCAGCAGCAACAGTCGCCAGTAGCACCGGCTGCGGAGCAAAAACCTACGGAACCGCGCCGGATTGAAATTGTTTCTGAGGAAGAAGATGCTTCAGGAAAAGATGCTAAAGATGCTGGGGGCGTAGACAAGCTCCGCGAGCAAGTGCAGAATTTACAAGATGAATTGCGACGGCTGAAGCGAGATTAATCTGCAAAAAGTGCGATCGCAAACCATGAAGGGAACTCGGAGTCAAGCTCTTGAGTTCCCTTTTTGAATATCTCCCCCACAATCTCAAATCAGATGTGGACGGATCTGAGGCAATAGGTAATAGAATTGTGAGTAGGGTACTTGCACTTTGCTTGAGGCTGGCTATACATCCCTGTTAGATCCTGTCCGCTTAATTACCCGCCATCAAAATTAAAGTCTTTTCAACAGTAAGTTTACAAATCAATGGAAGATTGGTCAAAAGATTTCTTTGAAGTAATGGAAAATGCTGTTTCTGAAGTAGAGCATTTTTTCAGCGATGTGAATGATGATTTGGCAGAAATGCTGGATGTTCTGGCCAAGCTTTCGGAAGAGTTTACAGAACAAGTACAAAATAATCTGATTAACGAGATTGATGGTTGTTTCAATGAGTTTGACGGCTATTTCAATGAATTAATAGAACCGATCATTGAGCTTTACCGCGAATTAGATCCTGATTTTGACGAGATAGATTCGTCTTTTGTGACTCATGTAAACCCTTCGCCGATACAACAGCAGGCTTGTCTGGGTTGTCGCAACTATCACGGTCAAGTTTATGGGGGAAATTTGTTGGTTTGTGCGATGCACCCCAGCGGTGTGGAATCTGAAAGTTGTCCTGATTGGGAATCTGATAGCGATATGAATTTTTAATAGTTTTTGAGGGGTTAATGGCTTATGGTAATGTTAATTCAATCTCCGTCAAAGATTTCTCTGGAAGAGTTTTTGCTGCTTCCAGAAACGGAGCCACCTAGCGAGTATTTTGATGGTCAAATTTATCAAAAAGATATGGCACAAGGAAAACACAGTACGTTACAAACCCGTTTTGCAAATAGAATTAATCAGGTGGGAGAACTACCAAAGTTAGCATTTGCTTTTTCAGAATTACGCTGCTCTTTTGATGGACGTTCTATTGTTCCAGATATCGCAGTATTCGAGTGGCCGCGCATTCCTCTGAATTCTCAAGGAGAAATTGAAAATAGGTTTGAAATTGCGCCGGATTGGATAATTGAGATTTTATCGCCGGATCAAAGTTCTACTCGCGTGATTAATAAGATTCTGTTTTGCCTCAAAAATAACACTAAATTAGGTTGGCTGGTTGACCCGGAAGAAAAATTAGTCATTGTATTTAAACCGCAGCAGCAACCTGAGATTAAAGAAAATGAAGATGTTTTACCTGTACTCGATGTGCTGTCTGGTTTGCAACTGTCGGCGGCAAATTTGTTTGAGCTGTTAA
>DMYK01000591.1:2376-5051 GCA_003483675.1 Microcoleaceae cyanobacterium UBA11344 | reverse complement strand
TATCGATCGCACATAATGCCCAATTTGGGTTTCCGAGAATGCCAGCAACACTGCAATTGCGGCAATATCAGCGAGTTGCGGTTGCTAATTGGTTTGCCAATAATGGACGCGGTACGCTGAAGATGGCGACGGGTAGCGGTAAGACGATTACTGCACTGGCGATCGCCACTGAATTATATCAAAAAATTAGCTTGCAAGTCCTCCTCATAATTTGCCCTTATTGCCACCTGGTGAATCAGTGGGGGCGTGAATCGGAGAAATTTGGTTTAAAACCTATTTTGGCTTTTGAAGAGGCTTGCACTTGGCAAAGTCAGGTAGCTGCGGGTTTGTATGAAGTGCGATCTGGCGATTCCCTACGGGATAGCTGCGCTTCACGGGCATTTCTCACAATCATAACTACTAACGCCACATTAATGTCAGATAGCTTGCAATCGCAACTGCGCTATTTCCCAGAAAAAACCCTGATTATTGGAGACGAAGTTCACAACTTAGGCGCGCCCCGTTTAGGACAAAGTTTACCCCGGAATATTGGGCTGCGCCTCGCCCTTTCCGCCACCCCAGAAAGGTATTTTGACGAACAGGGAACCGAAGCTATTTTAGATTATTTCGGCCCAGTTTTGCAGCCGGAACTCACCTTAGCCGATGCCATCCGCCAGAAAGCATTAGTACATTATTTATACTATCCAATTTTAGTAGAATTAACCGAAGCCGAAACTCGCAAATATTCCTACTTAACTAAAAAGATTGGCTGGGCGCTTTGGGGCGATGAAAAAGTCGAATATAATGATGCTTTAACGCCTTTATTAATGCAGCGGGCTAGGTTAATTGGGGCGGCGGCCAATAAATTAACAGCTTTGCGGGAATTAATGATTAACCGTCTCGATACAGCACACACTTTATTTTACTGCGGCGACGGTTCCATCGAAGGAGCAACGCGCAAAAAGAACAACCGCCAACTAACAGAAACCACGAAGTTACTCGGTTCAGAATTAGGCTACCGAGTTAACACTTATACTGCGGCAACACCTTTAGCAGAAAGAGAACGATTGCGCCAACAATTTGAGAGTGGAGAATTGCAAGGTTTGGTGGCGATTCGCTGCTTGGATGAGGGCGTTGACATTCCAGCAATTCGCAATGCCGTAATTTTAGCAAGCAGCAGCAATCCGCGTCAATTTATTCAGCGTCGCGGGCGGATTTTGCGGCCACATCCAGGGAAAGAAAGAGCCACTTTATTTGACATGATAGTTTTGCCTCCCGATTTAGGCAGGGCAACTTTAGAAGTCGAGCGCAATTTGCTCAGAAAGGAGTTGAAGCGGTTCTTAGAATTTGCTGATTTGGCTGACAACGCTGGAGAAGCTAGAGTAAAATTACTGCAACTTCAGAGGCGGTACGGGATATTAGATATTTGACATTTATTCGGCTTTGGTTTATGTTTAAGAATAGAGAATTATCGCTCGCAACTTGACTTAATCGTTTTCAATAGTTGGCAAAAAATATGACTGATGTGAGGGAAAATCTGATTATGGAATTGAGATATGAAGATAACGAAAGCGCATCAATATCCACCGGCATTTTAGCAGAAAAGCGTTCTTCCTATCAGACTGACGATTTGAGCGATGTGCAAGAACCAATTACTAGCGCGCCGCCGGAAGTGCGGCAAATTATTGAGCGGGTATTAGAAATTGAGAAAGATAAACTCTACATGAAATCTCCCCGCTATATCAGCGATGACATTTTGAAAATTATTAAGGAAGCGATTCTATGAAGTTAATTTCAATTATTCTGTGCAACTTTCGGCAATTTTACGGCAAAAGTCCCGAAATTAAGCTGGCGTGCGGCGAGCAAAATACTACAGTGATTCACGGCAATAACGGTGCTGGAAAAACTGCTTTGATGAATGCCTTTACGTGGGTACTTTATGAAAAATTTAGCGCTGCTTTTGCTGCGACAGAGCAATTAGTAAACAAGCGCGCTCTGGCTGAGGCAGAAATGGGAAAAGCAGTAGCTTGTTGGGCTGAAATTGTGTTTGAACACGACAGCAATCACTACAAAGCATATCGTGCTTGTCGCGCTTACAAAAATGAAAATACTGTAGAATATGGCAACAGCGAATTGTCATTGACTGTAGCCAAAGATGACGGCCGCTGGATGCCGACAGCGCAGCATCCTGATGATATTATCGGACGGATTTTGCCGGAAAGTTTGCATAAATATTTCTTTTTTGATGGGGAACGAATCGAGCAAATTGTCCGCTATGACAAGAAGGCAGAAATTGCGGAAGCTACTAAGGAATTGCTGGGCGTGGAAGTGTTGAATCGCTCGATTCGGCATTTAGGAGATGCAAAAAAGTCTTTAGAAACAGATTTAAAAATAGTCGGAAATGCGGAAAGTAAGAAATTATTGACGGAACAAGATAAATGCGAACTAGAAATTGAAAAACTTTCCATGCGGCAAGTCGAAATCGATGGTGAGTTGGCAAGTCAAGGCGAGTTAAAAAGAGCAATTAGTGGTAGTTTGCTGGAACTTAGCGGTGCTGGGGATTTACAAAAGTTGCGAGACGAATTGGAAATGCAGAAAACTTTATTTAAGCAACAAATTCTACAGGCTACAGATGCTCGGAAACGAGCAATTTCTCTGCGGGGTTACGGGGTGTTTCTGTTGGATGCGGCGGCGGA
>DMYK01000591.1:0-2256 GCA_003483675.1 Microcoleaceae cyanobacterium UBA11344 | reverse complement strand
GTTGGATGGATAAAGCGGGAGTTAGCGATGTGGAGGAAACTACTATTCGGATTAGCGATCGCGTTAATAAAATTGACAGGCAAATCGCTGAGTTTTGGGAGGAAATTGACATTCAGCAAGCTAATATTAAGGGCGGCAGAAGCGAACTTTCTAGGGTGGAAAACCAGTTAGATGATATTCACAACAAGCTGCGAAATTTTCCAGACGGTGATGTCAGCGGCTTGCAAAAGCGCTTGGATGAAATTGAGGTAACAATTGGCGATTTGCACCGGGAAACTGGTTCTAACCAGCAGCAAATTGAGAGTTTGAGCGCCCAGGTTGCGGGTTTAAATAAGCAAATTGACAAGCAGCACATGAATGAGGAAAGGCAAATATTGGTACAGCGGCGAATTGCTGCGACTCAGGATGCGATCGATCGCCTAATTGAAGTGCGATCGCGCTTGGAGAAACAGTTTTGTTCTCAATTAGAAAAGCGGGTGCAGGATATTTTTAGTCAAATTTCTTTTACTCCTTATATTCCCAAGTTGAGCGATAAATACGAACTGACATTAGTAGAAAATACATCGGGAAAAGAATCTTTGGTTGCTGCTTCTACGGGGGAAAATCAAATTCTCAGTTTGTCGTTTATTGGGGGAATTATTGAGGGCGTGCGGGAGTGGAGTCAAAAGAATACTTTGATGGGCCCGGATAGCAGTACGTTTCCCATAGTTATGGATTCTCCTTTTGGTAGTTTGGATGAAGTTTATCGCAAGCAAATTGCGAAAAAATTGCCTAAATTGGCGAATCAATTGGTGATTTTGGTAACAAAAACTCAGTGGCGCGGAGAAGTCGCGCAAGAGATGGAAAATTGCACTGGGAGAGAATATGTACTTGTCTACAATTCTCCTAAACCTGATTGCGAAGAAGATGCGATCGAATTGGGCGGGATGCGCTATCCTTTAGTTAAGCACAGTCCGAATGAGTTTGAATATACAGAAATTGTAGAGGTGGATTATGGCTTCTAGTTCGGCAATTACGCAGGTTTTGGAAACGGATATTTGGGTGAAAGCAACGTGGGAAGAGTTTCTGGCTTTTGCTGAGGATTCAACTTGGGAAAAGGGCAAGTTTTATTATTATGAACAACACATGAGGGTAGAAATGTCACCAGTAGGGCCATTACACGGACGTCATAATTCAGTTGTTTCGAGAGTTGTTAATTTTTATACGGCTTTTAGAAATATCCGAATAGTTGAGTTAATTAATGCCAGTTTCCGCAAAGCAGGTATTCGCGAATTTCAACCTGATTTGTCTTATTATATAGGTGCTGATTTTGAATTACCTCCTCCCACGAATACGCCAATTAATTTGAATGAGTTTGCACCTCCAGCTTTAGTGGTGGAAATAGGAGCATCTTCTAGTGCCGATGATTTGGGAGTAAAGCGTTTAATTTACGAACATTCAGAAGTGCAAGAATATTGGGCTGCTAATGCAAATACGAATGCTGTATTTGCCTTTGCTATTACTGCTGGAGGGAGTGGAACAATTCAAAATTCTCTGGTTTTACCTGGGCTGGAAATAGCGTTAATTGAGGAGGCTTTGAATCGGAGTCTGACGGAAGATGATGGGGCGATTAATCGCTGGTTGATTCAAACTTTTAGTCAAGGTTAAAGGAGTGTTTGAGGTGGGGAAAGAGTATCATAAGTTGGTGCGCGATCGCATTCCTGAAATTATTCGTAAAAGTGGGAATGAATGCGAGGTGGTAATTTTGTCAGATGCAGAATACTGTCAAGCTTTGCGACAGAAATTGATGGAAGAAGCTGGGGAAGCTGCGGAGGCTAAGGGGGAAGATTTGGTGGCTGAATTGGCTGATTTGTATGAGGTGATAGATGCGCTGATGGCTAGTTATGGCATTTCGGGCGATCGCATTTTGAAAGCACAAGTCAAGCGCCGGGAAGAAAGAGGCGGTTTTGCACAAAAAATTATGCTGTTGCGGACGGGAAGTAAAGGTGAAAGCTAGAGCCCCGATATTAACCAGTGTATAATAGTTATCAACTACATATTAATTGCAATGGGTGCTAACAAAATTAGAATTGCTAAAGATAAAGCCGATTTAGTTAAATCATTAACTTTATCGGATAACAACACCGGCCCTTTCCAGACTTACGCCGATGTCATCGCCTTCGCCGCATCTTTGGGAAATAAGCGGAAAAAACGCTTACCTTTGGGGGAAGTTTCTAAACGAGAACCAGGGGCGATCGATGTTGACATTTTTGTGTC
>DMYK01000590.1:2959-3733 GCA_003483675.1 Microcoleaceae cyanobacterium UBA11344 | reverse complement strand
TCGATCGCCAAAACCAGCAACTTCTGCCAAAGTATAAAGCGGGCGGCCCTTCACCTCCTCATAAATCCGCCCCACATACTGGCCCAAAATCCCAATACTAACCAACTGCACCGCACCCAAAAAGAAAATCGCCATCATCACAATTGTCAAACCAGTTAATGCCGAATTTGGATAAAAAATCCGCCAATACAAAACCAAGAAAGCCATTGATACAGATACAAATGCAGCAAATAACCCCAGATAAATCGAAAGTTGCAGTGGCACTTTTGAAAAAGATACTAAACCATTCATCGCCAAAGCAAAAGATTTTCTAAACGTATACTTGACATCGCCAGCAAAACGCGGATCACGTTCAAACTTAACCGCCGTTTGTTTAAAACCAATCCAAGCCCGCAATCCCCGAATGTAACGATTGCGTTCCGGCATAGCATTTAGTACATCGACTACACAGCGATCCATTAAACAAAAATCTCCCGTATCTATGGGAATATCAACATCAGCAAGATTCCGCAAAATGCGATAATACATATAAGCTGGCAACCGCTTAAACCAACCTTCTTGACGGCGTTGAGTGCGTTGAGCGTAAACAACTTGATAACCCTGCCGCCACTGTTCTACCATATCTATAATCAACTCCGGCGGGTCTTGCAAATCGCCGTCCATGATGACTACAACTTGACCACGAGAAAAGTTTAAACCAGCAGTTACAGCTATTTGGTGGCCGAAATTCCGGGCTAAGCTGAGGTAACAAATGCGCGAGTCTTTTTCGTGCAA
>DMYK01000590.1:0-2873 GCA_003483675.1 Microcoleaceae cyanobacterium UBA11344 | reverse complement strand
AGAGTTTCTTCTTCATTATAAATAGGAATTACCAAGGAATATTTCGGTGTGCAGTTCATCATACTTGATATTTTAGTTGTGGTTTTTAACGGTTAAATCAAAGCTCTATTTTTTCAGAAACACGCTGAGGGGTTCAAGGGAAAACTTTTGTACATAAGTTTGATTTTTGACCACCATTTCTTTTCCTTGTTTGTCATCTTTTGTAGACTGGTAAATGATCGCACAAGGAATAAAGCTCTTGTAAGGTTCGGAATTTAATTTTTGCTCGACTACAGGATCGATGGTAGAGATATGTTCAATGCGAGGTGCTGGTTTTCCCGGTTGTTGAAAAAGTACCCACAACGGATATTCCCAGGAATTTTTAGTCCTAAATGATAGTCCTATATTTGTGCAGTTTTGAGATTTGACAAAATCCACTGCTTGATAGTAAGGAAACTCGATTTTCGGGCGACTTGTAAAGTAAAGCTCATTTCTGCTGCTATTAAAAATGTTACTCTCTCCGAGGAGAGGTCTAAATTTGTTATTAAAAATCCAAGGTAGCGACATGAAAATCAGAATTGCTACAATATAATTGGCTATTTTATAATTTGATAATTGCGATAGTGTCAATCCAAACATGGGCGCAAATAATACAAAAGTTGTCAGGTGGTGGCGGCTGTGCCAAGGCTGGAATTTGAGGAGCAGACAAAGCAATAAAAATGTACTAATTGTAGCGGTAAAATAAAGTATTACTATTGAAATTTGTCTCAATTTTGGGTTGTTTGAAATCAGCAGAATAGTGGCAAATATTAGCCCAAAGTGGATGGGATTGGTAGCATTGTTTTCATTAAATGAAGGTGTACTGAGAGCATATACTTGTCCTGGGGGCCAAGTGATGCGGGGGTCATTTGGAAGTATACCTAATATTTTGTGTAGCAATTTAACAACCGCCACAATCAAACCGTTAATTTTGGAAATGCTGGTGCCGGTGTGCATCGCTAAGTTTCTAATAATATTTGACAAAAAAGTTGGGAGAGTAAATATTTCGATTTTGTATTCTTTAGTAAAATCTTGAGGTGCTCCGATCGCATATCCAAACAAATCGTAATTTCGCCAAAAATGACCGATATTCAGGATAAGAGTCACGGCGGCTATCATCAAAATGGGTGGCAGCATCTTTTGGTGAAAGCGTTTTATTCCTACTATTAGAAACCATAAAATAAAAGGTAGCGCAAATATGTAAGCTGTGGTTTTTGTCAATAAAGCCATACCTAAACTTGCGCCAATTTTCAGAGTGTTAGAAAGAGTAATTCCTGCTGACATTCCTGCCAAACCACAGGAGACAAAACACACCACCCAAAAGCATACAGCATAATCGTTTTGAGTGCTAGAACCTTGGAGGATTCCCATCGGCAAAGTCGCCGCAAAAACAGCCGCAAAAACTTGACCCCGCAAATTGGCTCCCAGTTGCTTAGCAATTAAAGAAACTGCGATCGCGCTGCCAACCATACTTAACCATTGTATCAGATTCGCAAAGCGATCGCCCCCGCTGATAATCTGAAAGTGCATAATCGCAAATTCCGCCCCAGGCGGGTGGTATAATTGTGGCACATAAGAAGTTGGATAATGTTCGACACTGCGGTTTTGCATCCAGTGAGCGACGCGGCTCATGTGATAAGTCATAGAATCCCAATTGTTAGGCGGTGAAACTATAGCAATTAAACCAACCGCAGCAAAAATCAATGATACACCGCCTAGCAACCAAAGTAAAAAACTAGATAACTGACTGTGATCATTGCTCCGAAGATCCGGCTTGACACTGTTCAATTTTAGGTAAATTATCAGCCATAAAATATCCGCCACTAACCACAGCCCAAACACCCACTCAAAAGTCACTAATTTAAACAAACTTAAAATTTCAGTAGATAAAGCAACAACAGATCCCCAGACAACAGCCGCCGACAAAATAGCAGTGCGCCAACATTTATCTATTTGCTTAAATATCAGAAACAAAATGCCCAGAGAAACTAATGGAATTAAGCCGAATATATCTGCTATCATAGATGTTAAGTCGGACTCTAAGAATTACAATCATAACCGATGGACTCAAAATGGCATGACAAATTCCAAATGATCTGTGGCAAGCAAATCAAGACTTAAGCGAAGCTTGTCTGCAACATCCCTTTCTCAGAGGCATTGCTGATGGTAAACTCCCCCAAAATAGTTTTGCATATTATGTCGCACAATCCGCATTTTTTCTAGAAGCATTTGCGCGCGATTATAGTATAGCCGCTGCCAAAGCGCCCGACTGGGAGGGATTTGAAATACTCCACGATCTCGGCAGTGGCGTTTGAGAATAATTGCGCTTGCATCAAGGATATGCAGCCAAATGGGGCGCAGATTTACCAGAGGCAAAACCGGGAATTGCCACCCGTCGCTCTAGGGATTTTGTATTAGCAACCGCCTGGGGAAATGCTCTAGGCTTGACAGTAGCTGCGATGCCTTGTCTGCGATTGTACGCTTTTTTGGGGCAGAAGTTAGCTCAACCTAAAATACCAGAACACCCATTGAGCGAAGGGATTTGCACCGACAGCAGTGAGTAATTCGAGAGGTTAGCAAAACGGATAGTTGGACAGATCATGCCGTATTAACGCCTGAATTAGAAGCAACTTATCGGTATGCTATGCTGTGTGAAAGAGACTTTTTTTAGGCTGCTTGGGAGATGGAATAAGTTAAGTTCTATCGGCTCTAAGCTACCCACAAAAAACCAGCAAATCCTAGGGAAACGTAAAGCAGAAATAGGCCAAACAATCCCCTGATACCGTAAGTCTAAACAATCCTAAGTAGGTAGGTGCAAATAAACTTTGGTAGGTCACAGAATGTAAAGCTATCAT
>DMYK01000110.1:6543-7290 GCA_003483675.1 Microcoleaceae cyanobacterium UBA11344 | reverse complement strand
GTGCGCCATGCGCACCTTACTACTACAGATGCGCGTAAAAATTGAAAACTTGCGTCCAAGACTGTGTATCCGTGACTTCCGTGTCGTGCTGTTGGGAATTGGTATCAATAAACAATCAAAATTTACTCATTCACCATTCAAAATTACTCCAAACTAAGTATTGATTCCAGCCCTTTTAACGCAACTTCCAAATCATCATTGATCACTTGGAAATCAAATTCGCCCGCCGCAGCAATTTCTGCTTTAGCCCGCAATAACCGACGGGCGATCGCACTTTCGGAATCCTGACCCCGACTCCGCAAGCGCCGTTCCAACTCATCACAAGAAGGAGGTAAAATAAAAATTCGCAGCGCCTCTGGAAAATTATTCCTAATTTGTCTAGCCCCTTCCAACTCAATTTCGAGGATTACCCATTTTCCCTCACCAATTTCTTGCTTGAGACCAAAATAAGGAGTACCGTAAAAATTACCGGCAAACTCAGCCCATTCCGCCAACTCCCCAGCCTCAACCATTTCTTCAAAGCGGGCGCGGCTGACAAAATAGTAATGTTGTCCCTCAACTTCTCCCTCGCGGGGCTCACGAGTCGTCACCGATATCGAAAGACACAATTCCCCATGACGATTCAGGAGCGATCGCACTAATGTGCCTTTCCCTACACCGCTAGGCCCCGTCAGAACAATTAATTTACCTGCTTTCATGTTGACAATTTTACAATAGAAACGTCTAATACCAATTTAATGTGAAGTT
>DMYK01000110.1:5726-6519 GCA_003483675.1 Microcoleaceae cyanobacterium UBA11344 | reverse complement strand
CTCTTTGCTAACCACAAAACGATTAGCAACAGTTTCCGGTTGAATCGCCGAGAGGATGACGTGACTCGAATCAGTAATAATTACCGCCCTAGTGCGGCGCCCGTAAGTAGCATCAATCAGTTGTCCCCGCTCCCGCGCATCAGTAATTATACGCTTAATTGGCGCAGACTCTGGACTGACAATGGCAATAACTCGATTAGCAGACACAATATTGCCAAAACCGATATTAATTAATTGAATATCCATGAAAATCTTAATGTATAGGTGAACGAGCAACTGTTAATCCTTACTTCTCATCATATATACAAATATTTTTTCTTACAAGCATCAATCTACTTTAAGCTGATTTTTGTAGTTGTTACTGGCAATTTTTGTACTTCTACTGACGCCGAGTATCCCACTCTTTATCAAAACTTAAAAAAACAGTCGCTCTTGCTGGCGTTATCTTAAAGATTTGGTAAAATATCCGATTTCTAGTTGCGAATCAAAGCATTATCTGTATCCAGACAAAATCAAGTAAATATTAAGAAATATCAACTACTTTTTTTAAGTAAAATTACAGGTGTAACTGAACACAAACTTAATCCTAGTGTTTATACTGACAGTAATAATACTGAGACTGGGAATTGATAATTGGGAAATAGACACAATTCCTGCAGGGGCGGGTTCACCCGCCATTGATGTCAACTTAAGACTAAAACCCATAATAAATGTCGCTTGTAGTCGAGTCTCGATCCCCCTAAATCCCCCTTAAGAAGGGGGACTTTGAATCTCTTGTCCCACCCCCTACTCC
>DMYK01000110.1:1332-5695 GCA_003483675.1 Microcoleaceae cyanobacterium UBA11344 | reverse complement strand
GAGAAGACTGTGGACTCAAACAGTTGATTAAGCTGTAGCTAAACCGCTGTGCTTTAATAAAGCTTGAGTGCTCGGTTCTCGTCCCCGGAAAGTTTTAAACACTTCCATCGGGTGCAAACTCCCGCCCAATCCTAACACTGTATCTCGGAAGCGCTGACCTGTAAATGCGATCGCACTTTCATCTTCCAAACCCGCTTCCTCAAACGCGGCAAAAGCATCAGCGCTGAGCACTTCCGCCCATTTATAACTGTAATAACCAGCAGCATAACCGCCTGCAAAAATATGCCCGAAAGCGCACAACAATGCGTCTTCTTTCAGAGGAGGTAAAACCGTCGTAGTTTTCGCAATCCGATTGCGGACATCGGCCACAGTTTCGCTACCTCCCGACTGATAGCGGTGGTGCAATTCGATGTCAACACTGCTCAAATGCACTTGTCTGAGCATGGCGCTACCACTCATATAATGACGCGCTGCTAGCAGTTTTTGGTAATAGTGTTCTGGCAAAGTTTCCCCGGTTTCATAATGCTTTGCCATCCCGAACAAAGTGGCGCGATCGTAACACCAGTTTTCCATAAATTGACTGGGCAATTCCACTGCATCCCACTCAACATTATTGATGCCAGAAGCCCCCGGATAGTCTACGTTTGTCAGCATATGCTGCAAGCCGTGACCGAATTCGTGAAACAAAGTTTCTACTTCCAAAAAAGTCATTAAACTCGGTTTACCGTCAACGGGCGGACTTTGATTGCAAACCAAATATGCTATCGGTAAGCGCGTTGTGGTTGTTCCCGCTTGCACAAATTTAGCGCGCACCACGCACTCGTCCATCCAAGCACCGCCGCGCTTTTCACCGGGGCGGCTGTAAGGATCTAAATAGAAATAGGCGATCGCATTTCCGGCTCGATCATCTATTTGGAAATAGCGCACGTCTTCGTGCCAAACTGGAGCTTGACCATCCGCAGCAGTTACTATTACGCCGAACAGCCGCTTGACTAATCCAAATAACCCCTCTAATACCTGCGGCAAAGCAAAATAAGGACGCAATTCTTCGGCACTAAAAGCAAACTTTGATTCCCGTTGCCTTTCCGACCAAAAACCGACATCCCAGTGCTTAAAATCCTCAGCTTCCGGTGCGCCTTTTTCGGCAGCAAAAGCTTTCAATTCTGCTAAATCTTTGACAGCAGCGTCATAACTCGCGAGGCGCAATTCTTCTAACAAAGCCTCGACTGCTGCAACGTTGGGAGCCATTTTGCTAGCCAAGCTTAATTCCGCATAACTGAAGAAGCCAAGCAAAGCAGCTTTTTCCTGGCGCAGTGCTAAAATGCGATCGGTCAATGGCCAGTTATTTAACTCACCGCTAGAAGCACGACTGATAAAAGCTTTGTACAGTTGTTCGCGCAACTCGCGGCGAGTGCTATGCTGCATGAAAGGGCCATAACTTGGGAAGTCTAAAGTAATCCGCCAAGGCCCGTTTTCGGCCGAAGCATTTTCTGCACCGGCGGCGCGAGCTGCTTGGGCTGCTAAACTTAATAAACTTGGGGGTAAACCATCAATTTCTGCTTGGTTTGTCAGAGTAAGACTAAAGGCTTTGGTAGCATCAAGAACGTGATTGGAAAACTTGGTAGTAATTTCGGCCAGTTCTAATTGAATCGCATTGAAACGATCTTTTTCCTCGCCTTCCAAACCAACGCCGGAAAGTTGGGCATCTCGAATAGCTGCTTCTACAATTCGCTTTTGAGCTGATTCTAATTCATCCCAATTTTCGCTGGCCCGCAGTGCTTTAAAAGCTTCGTAAAACGGTTTACTTTGATTGAGCTTGTTCGCAAATTGTACTACTTGCGGCTGTACTGTTTCGTGAGCCGATCGCAATTCCGGGCTATTTTTCACACCCATCAAATGTCCGACAATATTCCAAGTCCAAGTTAAACGCTCTCCGAGGAGCTGGAGAGGTTCTACTAACTCACTCCAAGTCGGCTTGACAGAGGCTTCTAAGGCCGCTAGCTCTGTCTCTAATGCGGTCAAAAGTTGGGTAACAGCGGGGACTACCTGTTCGGGTGCGATCGCGTCAAATGGAGGCAATCCTTGACCAATCAGTAACGGGTGATCAGTAATAGTGGCAGTTGCAGTCATAAAACCTCGTGGGAAATGTGAAAAACCTCTGGCTTTCGCCAAGGGATGAAAAACGATGAGTGGTGGTGAAAATCGCCCTCGCTCTCCATCAATTGTAGGAGAGAAACTTATAGAGAGAGAAATGCCAAACAGCTTAACAAAATTCAGATTAAGCTGGATCAATTTGTCAAGTTGGCCGCTGCTTTTCTGAGCTGTGATCAACTCTCTTGTGTACGCTCCAACTGCTTCAGCACCGAGATTAAGCGCTTGAGGTGAGGTTTGACAACTTGTTGCTGCTCCTGCTCCAAACGGTGGATTTGAGCCTGTACCACGGACAAATCTGGGGTCGATTGGTTCTGTTGAGCCTGCACTTGAGTTTGGAGATTGGCTATTACTTTCTGGATTTCCAAAAATCTATTATTTACTCCTTCCCAGTCATCTTGAGTAATCGTAGTTTCTGCCAATTGTTGCATCGCGCTTTGCAGTTGCTCGATGGCTTGTTCAACAAATTCTAAGTTTGTCGGCACCGCAACCGATAAATCTTGTAGTTGTTCCTTCACCTGCTGGCGGATATCAATTACAGCAGATGCGACGATTTCTTGCAAAGAAGCTACTGACTCTCCCAAACTCAGCAACTGCTGCTCAATTGCGACGCTCGACGAGTCAAAGCTTTGATTCCGGGAGAGTGTAGCCATTTGCTGGCTCAGCGATGCAATATCTGCTGACAACTGCTTGCGGAGTTTAACAATTACCGTCACTGCGGTTTTCTCGACTTTATTTACAGACTTTTGCACTTCGGTAATTTCGGAGTTTTGATACACCCGCACCTGCTGTTCGAAGCGATACCGGTTAGCAATGTTGAGCGACAAAGCTAAAGTTAGGGGAGCCACTCCGTAAAAAGCTTGACCCGAAACTGCTACGGCGAGGGAGCCGACACCAGAGGCTGCGAGGGACGCATACTCTGCGAATTCCAGCCAGTGTCTTTGAGGAAAAGTTGGCCTCAAGTGGTTGGTAGCTGAGGGGTTGGGCTGGCGTATGGCTCTTTGGGTCATGGTATCTTCCCGTTGTTGGTAAGGTTGCGATAATTGCTGGAGCATTGCTTCTATCCTTTTTTTTAACTTATGTGTTTTTGATAACTGGCTGCTACTCTGATATTTGAAGTATTAAAGTATACAACAGGCTGTAGAAAAACTCTGCCAAATGCGGAGCGCCCCGTGCGATCGGCTCTCAATTTGCCAACTGCATCATATGATGTATCTGGCAGTTTGTGCCGATCGTCCCCAATTCGGGCTATTTTAAGAGTTATTCCCACACGCACTCTATTTTACAGGAGTTAGCGCTCTGAGGGTTAGGGCGATCGACTATAGCTTTAGTGGTAGAGCAATCGCCGCCTAATTTCCTCGATTTAATTGGCCTGTCCCAAATTTACTGCAAAGCTTGACAAATGAATTCAGAAAAACCCGGAATTGGCGATCGGCTCAAGTCTATTTTCAGTATCGCACTCTTTGTGATTCTGGTAGTGGGAGTCGGCTTTTTAAGCATCAATTTTATTTTAGCTATTTCTGCAAAATTTTCTGAAAATTAGGACTTACACGGGGGCCCAGAAACCGGGTTTTTTGCGAAAATATTTCGGGATAGCCACAGATTCGATGAAAAACCCGGTTTCTTTAGCAAGGTCGGTAACTTATAATAATTTCAACTGTAAAGATTGTGTTCTGGGTCTAGCCAGACAATATAAAAAACATTTTCACTAAAAAATCCATGCACCCTGCCGTATTCATTAGCAGATATTTGAAACTGGTAGGGAACATTTACTAGCATATCTTCATTGGGAATCCCGAAGCCATTAGGCTCAGTTGTATCTAGCCAGACAATTCCATGACAGCGCAGGCTTTTACTCTGATTATTGATAACTTCTTGAGCTTTCAATTGTGACAAATCGCGCAGCCTTCTCAAGAGAGATGCTAGATATCTAGAATCTCGACCCCCAATTGAAAATTTATCTTTATCATCCTGATAATACCTGAAAGAAAAACTAATTCCTTCGGGGATTTTTACATCTAGACGCTTGATGCTAGATAAAGATTGCTGGCGGCGTATATCTGCTTTTTTAATTTTATTCGATGACACGGCTTTTGTAAAATTCTCTCATTGATTCCTTCGTAATAATAGCATGAGAAGGTTCATCTTTTGGCAATTCGCCTCTAGCCTTAATCCAAGGGTATTCGCGGCGCACCATCAATTCTAACTCATA
>DMYK01000110.1:0-1314 GCA_003483675.1 Microcoleaceae cyanobacterium UBA11344 | reverse complement strand
AAATTCTGGTTTTTCGACTTCTTTGAGAATTGGCTTAAACCCAAATTGCTCTTTGTATTCGTAAAATAAAGCCGGGATAGTCGGCCCGTGCACCCAAGCTTCAAAATCCTCATCAAAAAGCGGTGTATCCTCAAAGGCTAAATACCATGCTTGGGCATAGTACAATAGTTTTTGTAGCTTGTGGTTGCTGAGATAGGAACCTACGTCATTGGCGAACCAGATGTAGTAATCAGCGAGTTGGGAGGCTGTTGTGACTGTAGTTATTGTGGTCATCTAACTCGACTCAATAAGTTTTGTATTCTATGATAGCACAGGGCATCAGTGAATTACAATCCTTTGATATACTGCTTCAGTACAGGTGGGAGACTGTAAAGACTTTCCTGTTTTTCTATCAAGCAGCGCCGCGATAGAGATTGCAATGCGTTTAGCAAATCTGATGATGATATTTGTGCATTTTGTAGCAATTTGGCGAAGTTGACTGGCTGGTTTTCTGTCGCCAACAAGGAGAGGACTTGTTTTTCTAGTTCGGAAGTGCGATCGAACTGCTCATGTAAAACATCTTTCAAATCTTCCGGTAACAATATGGTATCATCTATTAATAACTCTGCCGCGCCGATTCCCAACTCTTGAATCAAAGTCGCCACGCTTTTCAACCAGAAGGGATTGCCTTGGTAGCGGTGAATGAGTGCTTCGCAGTTATCGATGTCTGCTAATCCTTTATCTCTGAGAATTTCCCAGGCGGCTGCGGCGTCTAAACCAGTGAGTTGTAAGGTACGAATGGGAGTATTTTCGCTGGTGAGTTGAGGAACTTCTTTGGGCGGTTCCCAACCGACTAGCAGAAAGCAACTTTGATGGGATAATTTTTCTATCTGTTTGAATAAAGAGCGATATTCTTCGTAGTCTGGTTTATATTTTCCCGCCAATTCGCAGCTACAGAAAAGGTTGTGAACGTCATCCAAGACTATTAAACAGCGATGGTTTTGCAAATACTTAATCAGCGGTAAGCGTTTATGGTTAGTTGCGGATAAATCAGGTTGTTCGGAATTGGAAAAAAGCTGTCTTAGGTTAGATTGAAATTTATCTATGGTGGGGAATTCGTCTAGTGTGCACCAAACTGCGTATTCAAACTCGTTTTTGATTTGTTGTACGAGTTTTACTGCTAGGGATGTTTTGCCGATGCCACTGATGCCAGTGAGGGTTATGAGGCGGCTGTTTTGTTGTAGAATCCAGGTTGTGAGGGTTTGGAGTTGGAAGTGCGATCGAAGAAATCACCCAATTCCGGCATTTCACTTAAATCTTGATGTGAGGTTTGAG
>DMYK01000483.1:7909-8510 GCA_003483675.1 Microcoleaceae cyanobacterium UBA11344 | reverse complement strand
AATTCCCGAAACTTCGATCGTATAATTTCCGGCCCTAGCAGCATCTTTTGCTAACACTAACAGTTTATAATCGCCGCTACGGGGAATGCGATAATTAAAAGAACGGTCTTGCGTAAAAGCTACTTGTTTGTTATTCCCGTAAAACAGCACCATCACAGGAGTAAAGCCGCCACCTCTGTTGGTGTCTAAATAAACTTGAATGTCGTCGCCTTCCTTTGCACTAAAAGTGTATTCTTGACCCCGCAATTCTTCTGTGGGAGTTCCGGGTGTCCACATATTTCGGAAACGGTAGATGGGGGATGTGCGGCGAATTACTCCGTCCGTCAATGTATTATTCCGTATCTGTTCAGCAACAGCAACCGACGAAATCCCTGTGAGTGCTAATCCTGCAATTAGTACAGTGGCGGTAATACTGTTTAAAAAATTGTGTGCTTTCATATCAACCTCTTTTGGTAAGTCTTAAAATTTTTTGGCTTTCTTTACACTGACATCATGTCATCCGCAAGCGTTGCGAAGGATCTCGCTCGATGCTTCAATACACAGCGGAAAGTTCAGCATGACAGTTGACGAAGGAAGTCCTATTTGGCTGTGTTTGCAGCGA
>DMYK01000483.1:7037-7853 GCA_003483675.1 Microcoleaceae cyanobacterium UBA11344 | reverse complement strand
CCAAACTCTTAAATTAAAGCTATCAGAACTTACACATTGTATAGCAGTCGCCAAGGCTATACGGTCACGCTCGCGGAGCGTCGCCCTGAGCCCTTCGACTACGCGAGCGGGTAAACGCAGTCGTTGGGTCGAAGTGTAGTCTATAAAAAGGACACTTCGACTACGCTCAGTGACCAGAAATGCAATGCACGCTCGCGCAGTCGAAGTGTCTTAACCACCTGGGCGGTTGCTATAACTGTGTGGAAAAGATTTGAGATTCTTCGCTTCGCTCAGAATGACATAATGCCGATTGTTAGTGCGTAAGTCCTAGCTATAATTATCCCTCACAAATTAGTTCTCCTGAATCGCCGTCTAGACTAGCCATAATTCCCACAGGTAAAGCAGCGTTAACGCCATCGTGCCCAAAGGGTAAATCCGAGACAATGGGAATATTTAAGTCACCCAGCCGATCGCGCAAAACCTCTTCTATACTAAAACTGGGAATATTCGAGTCAATCTCGCAGCGACTGAAACGCCCCAAAGCAATGCCCCGCACCCTCGCCAAAGCCCCCGCCATCCGCCAAGTCGTCAACATTCGATCGACCCTGTAAGGAGCCTCGGAAACATCCTCAAATGCGAGAATAACCCCTGTCAAATCCGGTTGATACGGGGTTCCGAGCAAGTGAGAAGCCACCGTCAGATTCGCCGGAAACAGCCTCCCCGTAGCCTTTCCACCGCCCCATCCCTTACCCGACAAAGATTGTAAAGGACGACCTTCTATATAATCAAAAAGACGATCGACCGACCAATCCGGTTCCGCAGCCAAAGTTGTCAGCA
>DMYK01000483.1:4597-6982 GCA_003483675.1 Microcoleaceae cyanobacterium UBA11344 | reverse complement strand
CATTTCGGGGAATGGGAATCGGGCATGGGGAATTGGGCATTTTTTCCTTGTCCCACTTTTCCTTTTTCCAAAAGTCGAGTGCTGCCGAAACCACCTCGCGCACATAGAATACCGCGACAATTTGGGTCATTGAGGGCATCTGCGAGTTGTCGGAGGCGGTTTGCGTCGTCACCGGCCAAATAGCCCCAGCGATCGTCAAAACCGGGACTTAATTCAACTCGATAGCCGCGAGATTTCCAAATTTCTACACCTTGTTCAAAGTTAGTTAATTCTCGCAAAGTGCCGCTAGGGGAAATTGCTATCAGTAAATCTCCTGGTTGCAGCCATTTTAGATGAGTCATTTGTTATTTGTTATTTGTTATTTGTTATTTGTTATTGGTTATGGGTTATTTGTTAGATCATGTTTGGTGAATTTTTCATGAATCCGGTAGGGGCGGGTTCACCGACAATAATTGCCTAAAACCTACAATCTGGTAAACCCGCCCCCGCGCCACCATCAATCGCAATCTACATCTTTTAAAATACAAGGGGAGGGTTTTATCAACTATCAACGACTGAAATAAACAATCTCATAAACCCACCCCGAAGTCACTCACCGACAATCGACATTAACATTACCCGCATTGAGATTTTTTGTTGGGTGGGGGCGGGTTTTCGAGATTGTCTGTTTGAGGCGGAAATTGTCGGTGAAACCCGCCCCTACGGGATGTTGTTAATTATTGGATCGAGAAGTGGGTTTTTGAGATTGTTTGTTAATGATTTCTAAGGTAAAGTCAGAATTTCCACCCCAGAATCNNAACGTGTGCTCAAATTGAGCCGAAAGCTTTCCATCTAGAGTTACAGCAGTCCAACCATCGGCGAGAATTTCCACTTCCCAAGTGCCCTCATTAATCATAGGCTCGATCGTAAAAACCATCCCTTGTCTCAACTTTTTTCCAGTCCCCCGCTTCCCATAGTGCAGAATTTCCGGTTCCGTATGAAAGACTCGATGCACCCCGTGCCCCGCAAAATTTCGCACTACCGAAAAACCCTGTGCTTCCGCATACTCTTGAATCGCTGCGCCGATGTCGCCGATACGAGCACCCGGTTTTACTTCAGCAATTCCTCTTCTCAGACATTCCTCTGTTACTTCCACTAACTTTTTAGCGACAGGCGAAGGTTTCCCAACAAAAAAAGTTTTGGAAGTATCGCCATGATAGCCATCAACTAAAGGGGTTACATCTATATTAATAATGTCACCTTCTTTAAGAATTTGTTTAGCATTTGGGATGCCATGACAGACTACTTGATTGACACTAGCGCACAGAGATTTAGGAAATCCTTTATAACCTAGGGGAGCACTTTTTGCTCCATGTGCCAAAGTCCAGCGTTCGGCTTCGTCATTAATTGCTAGAGTGCTGACACCGGGTTTTACCATTGGTTCGAGATGTAGCAGAAGTTCGGCTGCTAAGCGGCCGGCTTGGCGCATTTTCTCGATTTCTCTACTTGATAAAAGCACTAAACGTTCGGTTGCCATAGTTGTTTTTGTTGTCTATTAGCTGTCAATTAAGAGTTATTTTAGCTCAAATTTAGAAGAGATTGGAACCAGTGTTCAAATCGATCGCCCAAAGCGACTAAAGAGTATTCTACCTCTGCTTGGCTACGGCAAGCCCTGCGGTCAATTTGGTCAATTCGGCCGATCGCACTTACCAAACAATTTACACTATCAGGCTCCACTAAAAAGCCCGTCAGCCCGTCTCGAACAATTTCGACAGGCCCCCCGCGCGCGTAGGCAATCACAGGTACACCGCAGGCTAAGGCCTCAATGGCGACATTTCCGAAAGCTTCCACCCAGCGTGGTGTCATTAACAATGCTTGACATTTTTGGACTTGCTCTTGCATTTGAGTTGTTGTCAGAAACCCTAAATATTCTACCGGAGCATCCGGGTAATCTGCACAAATTTTTTGCCAATAATCCTCATCCTGCATTTTGCCCATAATTTTGAGGGGAATGCCTGTAATTTTCGCTGCTGCTACTGCATCTTCTAGGCCTTTCTCCGGGGCGATGCGGCCTAGCCAAGCTAATTTTGGTTCCGGTTTGTCGCAAAATTCGTACAGGGATAAATCTATGCCGTTTCCCAACAACTGACATCTATCAGCAAAGGCGAATGTTTGGGCTTGATTCGCGGTGTGAACTCCGATCGTACCAGGAAACTGGACTGCTATTTGTTCGGCTATGCGATCGAGGAATGCCGAAAGGGATGCCATGCTGATCAAATGTGCGATCGGAGTCTTAAAAAATGGTGTCAAATAAAACGGCAACCAATCGTAGGCAAAATTAACAATAACATCCCATTCCTGCTCAACTTTTCGAGCATATTCCCACATATTTGCCAGCACAGAATC
>DMYK01000483.1:2961-4436 GCA_003483675.1 Microcoleaceae cyanobacterium UBA11344 | reverse complement strand
GAGTTTGCCGACAGAAGTTGAGAGAAATAATATTTTTATTTTGTTATTTGTCATGGGTTGTTTGTGATTGGTTATTTGTTATATCACATTCGGTTGCACCGGATTTTTTTAACCGCAGAGTACGCAGAGAACGCAGAGGAAGAGTAGAGAGAGATGAATAATTTCGATGGGAACAAATGATTAATTATCCCTTCCTGAACGAGGGCGAATCCGGTTCAACTGATTGATGGCCCAGCGAGCTGTTTCCTGAACTTCTGGATCGGGATCGTCGGTAGCACGGTGCAATAAATGACTGATTTGATTCACCAATTCATAAATTCGTGTCAAATCGCGAATCGCATTTTTACGCACTTCGGGGTTTTCATTTTGCAGTGAAATTGACCAAGCATGATTCATCGGTTTGAGCGTGCGAATGCCAATTTCTGAGAGACTCGCTAAAATTAAACTGTACTGCTTAGAGTCAGAATTTGCTAGGAGGTCGAGCAACGGCTCAACAGCCCTAGAATCTCCTTGCTGACCAAGTTCCCAAATTGCTTTGCGACGCTTGGCAGGATTTAGGTGCTGCAAATCTTCAATCAGTGCTTCAATAATATCAGGTTTAGGTTGCTCAGAAGTTTCTGACCTGGCAATTTCATTCGATCGACTGGCTAGGGAATCCACTCGCTCAGTTTTTTCGGAGTTGAAACCTGTGCCGCCTTCGGGATTGATTCGATGGTCATTTTGAGCCACTCCCTCCTCCGATCCTGCTTCGCCCGGTTCTAAAATAAAGGGTAACTGTCGATCGCCACTTTCGGGAATGTAGGTTTTGGGAAAATCTAAGGAGTAGCCCAAGGGTGACAGAGTTGTTGCTTGCCCAAAATCAACCCCTGGTTGTGGAATTTTTGGGATTTTTTTTTGAGAATCGGGATTTGTGAATTGAGAGTTTCTTGGTTTGTCGCGATCGATTTTTGCCTGTCTTCCTTTGTAATTATTTGACTCATCGTGGCCAACTAATTTAAGCATGATAAACACTGCCGCTGCCGTGATCACAACGGCGACTAAACTCAAGATTAACAACCCCCGCTGGCGAGACAAAATAACGATTAGATTGACAATCGGTTTGGGGATTTTGGAATTGGATTTTGGCGTTTGGGACGGCTGAGATTTGCTTCTATATGGTGCTGGAGAGGGTTTTTGAGGCTGAGGCTCAGGGCGATCGTCCGAGGGGGAGTCGGTCTGAGCTGTTTCTTGGGCAAAAACGCGGTAGGACAAATTGAGGGCCTGTTGCCCGGACTCTGCACTTGGACTGAAACTGCTGCCTAGACAGGCGATGCAGGTGAATAAAAATAAACTGGAGCGGTAGTGCGCCATAAGACTCAACCGGGGTTTTGAGAGGCAACGCCGCATGACGAGCTTTAATGTAACCTTGAGCTAGCTCGATCCTAGCTGCTATGAGCTCCACTAACTCAGAACTGGCGTCAGACTATGGAAAAATT
>DMYK01000483.1:0-2867 GCA_003483675.1 Microcoleaceae cyanobacterium UBA11344 | reverse complement strand
ATACGGCCATGACAGCGGAAAGCGGAAAGTTGATTGTAACCTCGTCACTGGGGAAAAGTGAAGAAACGGCCTCGCCAATGGTTTGGGATGCCGTTTGCGAGTCAGAGGCCGATCGCGACTGCATTGCTGACTGGCGATCTCCTATTTTTTTGCATCGGGTGATTAAAGGCAAGAGCCGGACATTCTAATTGTTGATTTTGAACTGGGTTTCTAGACAATAGCGCAAGGTCAGCCCCAGTTCATCGATCGCTTGTAAGTCGCGCTCCACCTGCTCTAAGACGGGATCGACTTGTACGGCTTCTCCTGTGATGCGATCGGCAATCACATAGGTGTAACTACTGGTTTCAGGAGCGAAGAATTGACGGAATAGAGGCGTTTATTGGGGTGTGGCTTGACTGAGGATGTCGCCAATCAGCTCATGTGTGGTGGGAATCGAACGCACCCGCAAGGGCTGCGATCGCCATAAAGTTTCTGCCAAAGCTTGAGCTTGACCGTGTACTTCTGGCACGGCGATCGTCTCCCACAAATCCCCTTTGCGCGGTGTACCGATGGTATAGAGGAGGTTGGAGGCTTGGCCCGTTCCGTCTAATAAGGCACCGTTGGCTGCTGTATCTAGTCCTAAACCAATAGCATTAGGGCGGATCAAATCTTGCGATCGCAAACTGTCAACTAAGGGATTGGGCGATCGGCGATAGTCGGTGGCAACACCTGTGCAATTGACTACCCGATTGACTTGCCAGATATTACCGATTTGATTAATTGGATTTTTGCTCTTATTTTGGCGCGGCCGAATTGTGACAGTCACACCATCAGTTGTCTGCTTCTGTTCGCGGCGTTCAATCAATTTAATCGTTAGTGGTTGGGGAGCTGTTTTCAATAGGTGAGTAGCCACCAAAGCACCACTAAATCCACCACCTACAGCGATCGTTGGCGGTGTAGGTTCATTCAAAGTTTTCGGTTCCATAGTATTTGTAGGTCAAAGATTCAGGTTTTTAGAACGTCACAAATCTGCTTAATGCTTCACAGCTTTGAGAAGTTCTTCTAGCGATTGCTTCAATTTTTGATCGCTCTCCTCCTCTAAGATCACTGTCTGCTCAGTCCAAGTTACTTGCTTATCCACAGCATAGAGAACGCCAAGAATATGTCGCGCTCCCAATTCGCTCAGTACAGGCTTGAGAGTGAAGTCGATCGCTAATAAATGGGCGATCGAACCACCTGTGGCGGGAAATATAACCTGATCAGTCTAGGCTTTTTGGGGCAGTAAATCTAGAAAAGTTTTGAGCAAACCTGTAGAGGATGCTTTGTAGATTGGTGTGGCGATGATTACAGCTTGAGCATCTGTTAGTAAGGCTTTAGGCTGTTCCAAATTAGGGCTGTTATATTTCCAAAACACCAAATCTTCCGCAGGTAAATCGCGAACTGAGAGAAGAGCTGTCTTGACACCCTGTTCGGCAAGGGCCATGATCGCATATTCCCAAATACCTTGCGATTTAGAAGGAGCAGATTTGCTCCCGTTAATTAGAAGAATATTGGTCATTGTTAGCTTGAATTTATGAGTTATTTGGGGATGAGGGTAGGCCCATCCTAAAATTGGAATTAGGCAGCATTTAGTTCAGTGTCGAAAAAATGATTTTGGTGCATAACACGGCTGCGAATACGATCGACAAGAGCCACAAATGCAGCAGCACCACGCGAGATCAATCTTGACATTTATTTTCCATTCTTCAAGGAGGATCACCCGATTCCATCATTTTTTGAGGATTGGGCAGATTCAAATTTTCAAGATATTACTATATAATGATATCATTGCTCAAAGAAGTCTAGATTAAAATCAATTCACTCCTGCTTATGTCTCAGATCCCGATTTCGGCTCTCGCTCAGGTTGCTGACTACTTCAAGGTTTTATCGGAGCTCAGTCGGCTGCAAGTGCTGTGTGCGCTCAAGAGTGGTGCTAAAAATGTCACTGAAATCATTGAGGAAACAGGGCTGGGACAAGCCAATGTTTCCAAGCACCTCAAGATTTTGACCCAGGCTGGCATCGTTCAACGGCAGCCGCAGGGAGTCAGTGTTTACTATCAAATCACTGACCCGATGATTTTTGATTTATGCGAAGTTGTGTGTCAGAGTCTCGAAACTCGATTGCAAGAACAGTCACAACAGTTAAAAAAGCTCGACAGATTGCGTCAACTCTAACCGCGCTTAGTCGGCGGCAAGTGCTGTGTCCGCTCAAGAGGGGTGCTAAAAATGTCACTAAACCTAACTATCTGCACGCTTATAATTCATCACCAAATCCAACCGTGATAAAGAACTTGTGGCTGATTCCCGCACATAGGAATCCACGGCTTCATCATTGGCAAATGTGGTGAGAACTTCTACACAACGTCGATCGCCCACAGAAGCAAGAGCATTCACGATCGCCACCTGTACCGCCACATTATCCGTTGTATTCAGCGACTCCACCAAAATCTCAAAGGCAGAAGAACCCATCTGCCCCAAGGCCATCACTGAGGCAATATGAACCACAGGATTCGGATCGTCGATCGCCTTTTTTAATCCTTGCAAACCCACTTCTGGGAAAGGCAAATCTGGATAATTAATCGCAATTTGCGCTAATACCTTCGCCGCACTACCTCGCACTGTCACATTGTCACTATTTAACAATGCGTCCACCACCGGTGAGACGGCATCCTCACCGATCGCACCCAAGGCTTTTACGGCCGCCCGACGATAGGTGACATCTTCTTGATCTAAAATGCTTACCAGTCGAGAAATTGTATGTTCATCGCGGGAATCAGCTATTTCAAACATTGCCCGATCGCGCAGATGAGGATTCGGGTGTTTTAGTTGTTCAAACAAAGCATCGGTTG
>DMYK01000371.1 GCA_003483675.1 Microcoleaceae cyanobacterium UBA11344 | reverse complement strand
CTAAAATTCAAGACACGCCACCTGCGGGGCAAATGTCGCCTTAGAAATCAGGAATTATGCACCCCATGTGCAAGTTCGGTTCAATAATTTTAGTTAAGTTTACCGCCTGGCAACGCAGATCTGTCGGCTCTGCCTCCAATTTTCCGGCTCGGAAAGCGAGGCAGAGCCTCTGGAAATCGGTTCCCAGGCTCTGACTGGGAACCAGTCAAACGTGAAAAGATGAAAAGCAGAAAAGCCATCGAATTTCTAACAGTAGGTATTACTTCTTTAATAGAGACAATATATTCATCTAGAGAACAACATATGCTTGGAAGTACGGCTAAAAATAATTATGACTGGATCTTACTATACTGGATGCCCTATGACAATAATCTATCAAGATTTGGACAACCAATTATTCAAATGCTAAGTAAAGGTGTAAAAACTGACAATCTTTTGGTAGTAGTACAATCAGACTTTAGTGGAGCAGCACAACTTTCCAGAAGTATCATTAGCCAAGGTAAGGTGGATACGCAATACTTAGAAACAGCAGATAGTAGTAGTGAAGAAGTGTTTGCTGAGTATCTGGCTTGGGCACAATCTCAATTTCCAGCCAAACGCTGGGCTATTGTGTTTTTAGGTCATGGTGGAACGCTGATGGAAATCAGCCCTGACGAACATCCCAACTCCCCCTCAATTTCAGAAATTAGATGGATGAATCTTCACAAAATCAATCAAGTTATATTTAATTTCAACCAAGCTGTAAATGGAAATCTCGAATTATTATTTTTTCAAAATTGTAATAAAGCAAATATTGAAGTGCACTATACATTCCAAAATACTGCTAAGTATACGCTTTCATCTCAAATAGAACTTGGAGCGCCAAATTACTATTATGAGCAATTGTTAAGCTATTTGAGCGATGATCCAGACATTGATGGATCTCAGCTAGCCAAAAAGATTATGGATTGTGAACGACCGGATATGTACCATAGTTTGACATTGACTAACAATCATTATTTCCGCTACTTGCCAGAAAAAGTTAATTGTGTTATTAATTCTATATTGCCAGGAAATATTGATCCTATTAAAGTTTTTCTATCCTCAATTTTTTCTCAAGCCAATTCTTCCAATAACTCTGCTGTAGAAGCTTATGATTATGCTGGAGAAACCTTTGTTGATTTAGGAAACTTTTTACAAGAAATGACCCGATTATCAGGTGCAAATCCGTCAGCTTGTAACGATTTTTTGTGGTTTTTCAAAAATTTACTTATTCAGAGAGTGCAACAGAATGGTGAATTACTTAGCTCAAGAATCAGACATAAGTATAAAAATTTATCAGGTTTAGGTTTATTTTTACCTACAAATCGGCAGAAACTTGAAAATTATTTGTATTTACAGGTTTACTCAGACTTAAAGCTTGTACGTCTTTTTGATGCAGTTCTCTTCGATCGAGAAAAAAACTAAAGATATCTTGGATATTTTACTTTCCCCTACTGCTCTATAATCTAAAATCTAAAATCTAAAATCTAAAATCCCATGATCGCAACCCCCCTAAGTTGGACAGAATTAGAAGCCCTCACAGACTTTCAAGTCGATCGCACCAACGGGCCAACCAACGCCCAATCCCGGTTGCGCCTCTTTGGTAAAACCGAATCCGATGTGCGAGTCACCCTATACCGCGACAATCACGCCTGGTGTCCCTACTGCCAAAAAATCTGGCTGTGGCTAGAAGAAAAACAAATCCCCTACCGCATTGACAAAGTGACCATGTTCTGCTATGGGGAAAAAGAAAGCTGGTACAAGCGCAAAGTGCCATCGGGAATGCTACCGGCGATCGAACTAGACGGCCGCATCATCACCGAAAGCGATGACATTTTAATCGCCCTAGAACGAGTCTTTGGGCCCTTGGGTTTGGGCATGGAACACCCCGCAGTGCTTCCTCTGAGACGGCTGGAAAGACTGCTATTTAGAGCCTGGTGTACTTGGCTGTGCTACCCAGCAAGTTCGGCCAAAGTAGAACAGCACAATCGCCACCAATTTATCAGCGTCGTCGCCCAGGTAGAAGCAGCCTTGGCTAGCACCTCTGGGCCTTATTTCCTCGCTGAATTTGGCACTGCGGATGTCATCTTTACGCCCTACGTCGAACGGATGAATGCCAGTCTTTACTATTACAAAGGCTACTCGATGCGGGAAGAAAACCCGCGCTTTGCGGACTGGTTTGCGGGGATGGAAAGCCGCCCTACCTATCGCGGTACTCAAAGCGATTTTCATACTCATGTACACGATTTACCGCCTCAAATGGGCGGCTGTTATGAAAACGGCGAACCGCAGATGTTACTCAACAAAGCCCGTGTGGATAATGGCCCTTGGGCTGGATTACCGGATGTGATGTATCCAGAACCGGAAACCTCCCGCGCTGAAGCACTCCATCGCGTTATCAAGCATCACAGCAACATTATTAAAGTCAATCCTGCGGATGACAATTTATTCGATGAGGCTTTGCGTTGTGCTTTAACTTTGATGATGACTGGTGAAGTTTGTAAACCGCCGGTTGGTTCTGATGGGGCTTTGCGGTATTTGCGCGATCGGGTGAATGTGCCCCGTGATATGTCGATTTACGCGGCGAAGCGGCTGAGGGAAGCTTTGGAGGAAACGGCGGCTTTGGTGGGCGATCGCCAAGGTACTCCGATTCTGCTGAAGCATCGGCGGGATCAAGATCCGGCTAATTTTGTGTAGGATTCTGGGGCGATCGGAATCAGACGGAATAGGCGTTAGATCAAATCCGTTGGTATCGGAATGATTCATCTCTTTCTTCTCTTCCTCAGCGCCCTCTGTGGCCTCTGCGGTTTAATCATTCCGAAACAACCGTAAACGATATTACTGCTGCTCTACTTCATCAGCTTGCAATCTGCGCGATCAATGAAACTAAAGGTTGATGCGATCGCTTCACTGCGGAAAAAGTCACCGGAGACAGTTACTGCGATTGAAATCGCTCCAGCAAAATTAAACTATGCTCAAGCAGTAGAAACTGTTAAAATGGAAGGTGAATGTCTGGGAAGCAAATCAGAATTACTTTTCGGGGTTTGATGTGTTTCGCAACCTTCCCTCGGAACGAGAGCAAATCGAATAGTTTATCCGGCGTTGGTTTGGACAGACGAATTAAATTCAACTCACAGCCAGAAGCTCATTCAGCTTATTTTTTAAGTCTGGGGATGCCATTAATGGATTATAGATTTCCCCCTCGTATGGTTGCCAAACATAACTAGAACTAAATGGTCGGAAAACTGGTAATGTTTCTAGCCCATGAGTAAGTTCTTTTGCTAAAACTAATCCGGGAAGAGATAAATTAGGTAAATCTTCCATAAGTTCACTATAGGTTCTAAATTCATCAACTTCAACACCCACCAAAGCATAACGAAACGAAGGAGCAAACCGGAGAGTTTGATAGAGTAAAATCCCTAACTCTGTCATTACATAAGCACTTTCTGGGCTATGTATTCCCACTTCACTAATATTATTTGGATAAACCCGACACCACCAATTTTGCGAACTATCTTGAAAAGTGTCTGTGCGACATAAGCATTTGCGACCATTTGAGAGTATCCATTCTATTCCCTCAAAGTGTTGAGCAAATTTATTAACATTGCTTTGATCAGAGCCACACTCTGCCGATAAACTGAATATCCACGCCATTGTTATAGACTCCTATGATATATTAACTTAATCAACTCTTTCCCAATCATTTTGGGTATTTGCTAATGCTGTCTCGTACCTTTCCAGAGACATTGTAACTCTTGGCAAGATGCTAACGTGCGTCGGGCTATCTTGGACAGCCTGCAAATCTCCCATAATGTTTTTGTCATCAATTTGCCATATAGGGTCTTTTCCAGTTCCACCAAATTTTGCAGGTCGGCGAAATGGGGGTAAACTTTCAATTGAAAGGGAAACGGACATTCCTTTTGTATTCCTGATGGCAATAGTAACAATTTCTCCTCGAAAATCACGTTCTGATTCTGCTAATAAATAGCCTTGCTCATTCAGATAACCTGTGGGCATTTGCTCAATATCTATGTCAATACCAGGTCTAATTCCTAGTAATCTAGCACTGCGACCTATTTTGGGTTTACCATTTTGGTCTGCCATGCCACGATAGTAAAGTTTTGCCATCAGCTAATCTTTTCAAATTGTAAGCTCATCACGCATCTTCTGAAGATTATCAAAGTCAGACTGATGAAGCTGTGTTTGACGTTCTGTAAGCCACTGATAAAAATTTTGAATTAAGAAAAAGTATTCATTTGATAAGGAAATTAGACACAAACTATCTTCTAATTGTTCTAAATAAGACCTTGAGCTTCCCCAGCCATCCCACTGCTTCAGAATCTCAACATCAAGACGCACACTCATCTCTATATCTTCTTCCGCAAATTCGATTTGCAACGCTGGGATAGGTAAGATGTAATGCTGTGTGTAGTTTCGCAACCTCTGCACAAATTGTTGAACTGAATTATTAGCAATATCTTCAGCAAGTTTTGCATCATATTCCTTTATAAACTCTTGATTAGAGTAGAGCCTCTTAACAATGTTTCTTGTGTGATCAACTAACGATTTTGCAGACGCAAGAAAGTTATGAAATAGTCTTGAAGTTTCATCAATTAAACGCTCAAGGTTCTCTCTTTGTTCAGAACTGTACATAAACAAAGATTCTCTTGGATTGTTGAGATGCTCCAGATAGCGTATAAGTTCATTGTAATTTTTATTGAATACCCCATAGCTTGCACTTAAAGCTTGTAAATTTCGATAAATTTCCATTTCTGATGAGGCTTGTAACTTATCGAAACGGCTACCAAATTCAGTCTTGTACTTCATACATTTTTTTAAAGAGAGTTACAAATTCAGCATATTTTGACAAAGGCGACTTCACCTTCCCAAAATGTACAATCAGACTCAAGAAGCTTCAAACACTAGCATTTTTTTGCTATAATATCCTTCAATCTCCGTACAATCTTTTACTAGATATAAAAAATCCTTCGCATTTTTTATATCTTGAGACTGTTTGAAAATTTCTTCTTCCAAAACCTGCCAGAGTTTTTCAGTGACAAAGTAATGCCTTGATTGTGGATGTAATATAATTTCTGAATCCTTAATCAAGAATTTTTCTATCTCAGGAGTGTTAGCACTTAATGTCAGATATTGAGTCTCTATAACTTCAATAAACTTTTTGTCTAGCGTTTCATCAATCTTTTCTTCTTCTTTCAAAATCTTCTTTAATTCTTGCAAAATCTCATCATACTGATGAGCTTTCGTGAACTCTTCAGAAAAATACTTAAGTCTGGCAAAATTAATAGATTGAGACATATTTTTAGTTCCTAGCTTGTTTAATGTATTCCACTAACTCAGGTAAACTGTTAACTTTTTCCAAAGCCCTAATGAGTTTATCAACTGAATCACAATCATAATATTCTATGTCTACATTAATAGGAGGAAATTCGTTATTCAAGTCTTCCTTGAGCTTTTCTAACAGTTTTTTATTATCACTGTCCAGACGATTAATAGGAAAAATATAACGAAATCCTGTTGGCTGTTTTCTTTTCAATAACTTTTTAACATCACCTATCCAGTTTTTAAGACTTCCTTGATTGACTGGCCCATCTGCTTGATCAGGGGAAGATTTACACTCGTAAATAAAATTCCCCTTTACAAAATATCCTGGTTCCATAAGCTTGATTTAAGAAACTATTGAACTTTACTAAGTGTTTATGAGATAAGTTTCGGAAATAGAGAATATTTCTAGGCTGATTTTCTCAGATCGCGAAAATGAGCGTCAACAGTAAATTCCTTTCCTAGTTTACTGACTTTACTATGTTCTGAAATAGCCACAATCTTACCAGTTAATAATCCTTGAATTAAATCATCTGCCTTTTTTGATAATGCGACAAAATCAGTAATCGGTTCATTATCTTTTAAATTATTTACATAATCAACACCAGGCTTCATATTAAACTGTTTCATCAAATCTTTCAAAAGTGCTTTGAAAGATTTATCAATGACTTTTCCTTTATCTAATGGGTTTAAATTTTTCCAGTCCGGCAAGCAATCCAATGCTTTACTTAAAGCATTTTTAATAGAACTAAGTCCAAAGTTTGACATTGAAACCTCTACTAAAATTTAGTGTGATTACCGATCTTGTAGGTTAGGTTGAGGCAAGGAAACCTAAAACCTTAAAAACCTTTGAATTTAGTCTAGCATAACGACAGCGCAACTGTCAACATCTATCTGCAACTCGTCAAAAAACGGGGCAACCACTTCTGGATTGCCCCTACCCAAATCCTCAGAAGGCACTCCCCGCACCCTCACCGACCTCAAAATCTACGTAAGAAACCGGGTTTCTGCGACAATTTTGGCGGCTTACCCAAGATTAAATTAAGAAACCCGGTTTCTGTTCTGGGGATAAACACCCCAGTAGGGACACGGCAGTGCCGTTTCCCTACTTTTCTCAACGCGATCGCCCGCTTCGACGCGACAATTGGCGT
>DMYK01000432.1:4932-7317 GCA_003483675.1 Microcoleaceae cyanobacterium UBA11344 | reverse complement strand
GCTAATATTTTTTCTGCATCCGGCGATGAATTAGCAAAATCTTTACAGGAAACCTGGCTGGCTAAATTAATCGAATTGGGGGTTGAAAGCACTCCCCAAGTTCGTGATGCTTTCGATTTTCTTTCCGCGCGTGCTGGTGTCAGTGCAGAATCTGAATACAGTTTTAATAGTACCACAACTATTCTGAATGTTTTGCTAATTATTGCGCTCCTATGTCCCCCAGTGACAATTGCATTTTTTTGGTCAATCCGACGGGTAGTAATCAAACAGTTGGTGGCTGACGCAAATCAAAGATTACAGGGTATTGGCGTATTAGAATCAGAGCTAAAAAATTCCACTCAATTCACTAAAAAGTTGAGAGATGAATTAGAATTGCAAATGAGTGCAGCTAAACAATCTGTTGATTTTTTAAAGAGAGAGAGTGAACTTTCCCAATCTTCGGTAGAACAAATTGAAACTCTTAAATCTCAATTTCTGATGCACCTGCAAGTTTTGCTTACCGAAGTTAACGAAAGAAAAACCCAAATTGTTCAAGAAATTTCCCAAGTGCCCGCAGTTGTTGCACAAGAAGCGGTCAAACTCGCACCTCAACCACAGCTTAATATTTCCGAACAGTCGCAAGTTGAATCTGTTGNNGGGAAAATTGGATTGCTGATGATTATATCAAGCAAGGTGAAGGGCTTTATTATGAACAGAATTATGCTCGGGCAGTTGTCTGCTTTGAAAAAGCTATTTTATTGAATGATAATTTAGATCAGGCTTGGTATTGGTGCGGAAATGTGTTAATAAAGTTACAGCGCCTAGCAGAAGCGATCGCCTGTTATGACCAAGCAATATCTATTAACTCCGATCGATACGAATCCTGGTATTATAAAGCACGTTTGCTGGTCAGATTGCAACGGTACGAAGAGGCGATCGTGTGCTACGAGCGAGCCAGTTTGATCGCTCCAAAAAATTACGCTCCTTGGCACAATATAGCAGCTTTATTGGGCAAATTGCAGCACTACGAAGAAGCCGTTGCTGCCTACGATCGCGCCCTAGCTATCAAAGCAACCGACAGCGAAATTTGGCACAACCGAGGGGCGATGTTAGGGAAATTACAGCAGTATGCACAAGCTGTCGATTCTTACGATCGCGCAATTTCTCTTAATCCCAATAAATACGAAACTTGGTACAATCGAGGCAATATGCTGTGGAAGTTGTTCCGCTACGCCGATGCTGTCGTTTCTTACGATCGGGCGATCGGCATTCAGCCTGAAAAATATGAAGTTTGGTACAATAGAGGTGCTGTACTCGGAAGAATGCAGCGCTATCAAGAAGCGATCGAATCTTACGACAAAGCAATTGCAATTAAATCAAACGACTTTGAATTGTGGCACAACCGAGGGGTAGCTTTCGATAAACTGTCCCAGCACTCATCAGCAATTGCATCTTACGAGCAAGCAATTATGATTAAGCCTGACTGTTACGAAGCCTGGTTTGGCAAAGGCGAATCCTTAGTAAAATTGCAGCAGAAAGAAGCAGCGATCGCAGCTTATGAGAAAGCTATTGCTATCAAGCCAGAATCCTACGACGCTTGGCGTCATTTGGGGATAGTCTTGTCAGCATTAAAGCGCTATGAAGAAGCAATGGCAGCCTACGATCGAGCGATCGCCATCAAGCCAGAAAATGCCGAAGCTTGGCGCGATCGAGGCGCAGTTGTATCAGAATTAAAACAGGATACAGACAAAATTGAATCGGGTGAAAAAGAGACTGAAGTTAATCCCAATTCGGTTGTTCAAAATTCCTAGGTGTCAGGTAATCGGGGCACCTACAGCCGTCTGCTGTATTTCATCCGATTGAAAACTGCTATAAGTTAGTGACGAGTATTTAACCAGATCATTAGTTGCCGGCATCAATGGTTGATAAAACCAGCCCCTACAGTTATTTACGAGGATTTAACCAGACTTGATATCGGGCAGTTAAATGCTTTTTGTCCAAGGTTTGTTATCTAAATTTTGCCTCTTTTTGCCGCTCCGTTTGGGGCGGTTTTTTTTATGGTAAATTTAGGTAAGCTGCAAACAAGGAGAATAGTTATATGTCTGTTCAGCTTCAAAAACGGTTATTTACAGTACAGGAATACCATTTGATCAGTGAGGCTGGTATTCTCTCGGAGGGCGATCGGGTAGAACTAATAGAAGGGGAGATTGTTAAAATGGCTGCAATTGGAACTCGTCATGCAAGTTGTGTAAATTACCTCGCGCGGCGATTCAGCTTGATTCCCGAAGATCTGGCTACTTTTGCTATCCAAAACCCAGTTAAGTTGACGGAGCACACGGAACCTCAACCGGATGTTGTATTGCTGCAACCTCGCGCTGACTACTATGCTACAGCGCATCCAGTACC
>DMYK01000432.1:0-4751 GCA_003483675.1 Microcoleaceae cyanobacterium UBA11344 | reverse complement strand
TTTGAAGTGAGCGTTGATTTTATTTTGGGTTAGTTAGACAGGACTTACGCACTCTAGACGATTTTGCAAGGATTGGAGATGCTTCGCGACCCTCAGAATGACAGAATTACATCTAAATGCGTAAGTCCTATTAGATATAGTATTGGTAGAGTTTTTGGTGGGCAAAGCCGACTAGGATTTCTGGTTTTTAGTGATAATTTTTCGTGGCTTTACTCACCCTACGGTTAATTGTGTTCCCCTGATTATTTGGTAGAATTTTACATCGAAAAGTGATAAACTTAGATTCACTGCTGAAAAAGGAGAATAGTTATGTCTGTTCAGATTCAAAGACGGCTATTTACAGTGCAAGAATATCACCTAATGGGTGAGGCTGGCATTTTGAGTGAAGATGACCGAGTAGAACTCATAGAAGGAGAGATTGTTCAAATGGCTGCAATTGGTACTCGTCACGCAAGTTGTGTTAAGCGTCTCACCAGGCGGTTCAGCCTGATTCCAGAAGAGCGGGCGACTCTGGGTGTCCAAGACCCTATCCAGTTAACTGAGCGCACTGAACCTCAACCGGATGTTGTCTTGCTGCAATTCCGTTTGGACTACTACGAAACAGCACATCCAATGCCATCAGAAATATTGCTTTTGGTAGAGGTTTCTGATAGCACTATTGATTATGATCGCGATGTGAAAGTATCCATTTATGCTCGTTCGGGAATTCAGGAAGTATGGTTGTGGGATCTTGAGGTTAACTGCTTAGAAGTTTACCGCGATCCGACGGCAAATGGCTATACTTCAATCCAAAAATTTGAGCGGGGAGAAATAGTTTCACCGTTGGCTTTTCCTGATTTTGAAGTGAGTGTTGATTTTATCTTGGGTTAGGGAGATCTAGCAGCAGTAGATAGAATCTTAGAAGCAAAAATAGTAAACTTAGGCTAACTGCTGAAAAAGGAGAATAGTTATGTCTGTTCAGATTCAAAGACGGCTGTTTACAGTGCAAGAATATCACCTAATAGGTGAGGCTGGCATTTTGAGTGAAGATGACCGAGTAGAACTCATAGAAGGAGAGATTGTTCAAATGGCTGCAATTGGTACTCGTCACGCAACTTGTGTGAGGCGACTGATCCGACAGTTTCGCCAACTTCCAGAATCAAGTGCTATTTTGGATGTTCAAAACCCAATTCAGTTAACTGAGCGCACTGAACCTCAACCGGATGTTGTATTGCTGCAACCTCGCGCTGACTACTACGCCACAGCGCATCCAGTACCGTCTGAAGTTTTGCTATTAGTTGAGGTTTCTGATAGTACAGTTGATTTTGACCGGGATGTGAAAGTACCTAACTATGCTCGTTCTGGGATTCAGGAAGTATGGTTGTGGGATCTTGAGGTTAACTGTTTAGAAGTTTACCGCGATCCGACGGCAAATGGCTATACTTCAATCCAAAAATTTGAGCGGGGAGAAATAGTTTCACCGTTGGCTTTTCCTGATTTTGAAGTGAGTGTTGATTTTATCTTGGGTTAGGGAGATCTAGCAGCAGTAGATAGAATCTTAGAAGCAAAAATAGTAAACTTAGGCTAACTGCTGAAAAAGGAGAATAGTTATGTCTGTTCAGATTCAAAGACGGCTGTTTACAGTGCAAGAATATCACCTGATGGGTGATGCTGGAATTTTTAGTAATAATGAACGAGTGGAACTCATAGAAGGAGAAATTATCGAAATGGCAGCAATTGGTAAGCGTCACGCCGCCCGTGTTGATCGCCTTGCGCGACTGTTCAGCCGCATTCCAGAGTCTCTGGTTATTTTCCGGGTGCAAAATCCTATTTGTCTTGATGATAAATCTGAGCCGCAACCTGATATTGCTTTAGTACAACCCCGTGCTGATTTTTATGAAGAATCCTTGCCAAATAGTGAGGATATTTTGCTGCTGGTAGAGGTTTCTGATAGCACTATTGATTACGATCGCGATGTGAAAGTACCTAACTATGCTCGTTCTGGGATTCAGGAAGTATGGTTGTGGGATCTTGAGGTTAACTGCTTAGAAGTTTACCGCGATCCGACGGCAAATGGTTATAGTTCAATGCAACAGTTTGCAGGGGGAGAAATGGTTTCGCCCTTGGCTTTTCCTGATTTTGAAGTAAGTATTAATTTAATCTTGAGTTAGGGCGATTACCTAGTAGTAGGTTGAATATTACTGGTAACAATGGTAAAATTAGATTAACTACTGAAACAGGAGAATAGTTATGTCTGTTCAGATGCAAAAACGGCTGTTTACAGTGCAAGAATATCACCTGATGGGTGATGCGGGAATTTTTGGTAATAATGAACGAGTGGAACTCATAGAAGGAGAAATTATCGAAATGGCAGCAATTGGTAAGCGTCACGCCGCCCGTGTTGATCGCCTTGCAGATTTCTTTTACGAACTTGTGCGAAGACGTGCTATTATCCGTGTACAAAATCCGATTTGTCTTGATGATAAATCTGAACCTCAACCTGATATTGCTTTAGTACAACGTCGGACTGATTTTTATGAAGAATCCTTGCCAAATAGTGAGGATATTTTGCTGCTGGTAGAGGTTTCTGATAGCACTATTGATTACGATCGCGATGTGAAAGTACCTAACTATGCTCGTTCTGGGATTCAGGAAGTTTGGCTGTGGGATCTTGAGGTTAACTGCTTAGAAGTTTACCGTTTTCCGACGGCTAATGGTTATAGTTCAATGCAAAAGTTTGCAGAGGGAGAAATGGTTTCGCCCTTGGCTTTTCCTGATTTTGAAGTAAGTGTTGATTTGATATTAAATTATAGCGATTAGCCAGTAGTATAGCCTTTCTCAGGTTTCTGGAGGTACTCCAGGGCAAGGGTGAGTACCTCACTTCATTCATAAAACCGCTATGGTAAGGTGCAATGAGTGCAAATGAGCGGGGTCATTATCCAATTCCCCAGATTGGAGTTGAGTTGGGAATTTGGCAAGGTGAATATGATGAGATGAATTTGCCTTGGTTATGTTGGTGGGATAGTGAAGGGAATTTGTTGTTAATTGGGGAGGAACGTGCGGAAAAAGAACGCCTTCGCGCGGAACGAGAACGTCTTCGCGCTCAACAAGAATAGCTTCGTGCTGAAGAAGAACGACTTCGGGCTCAACAAGAAAGCCTTCATGCGGAGGAAGAAAAACAACGCGCCGATCGCCTAGCACAAAAATTGCGCGAAATGGGGATTAATCCCGATGAAGTGTGAGGTTTTTTTCGGTTGTTAAATTGAGGTCGATTCCCTACCCTTCGGGAACGCACGCGCGTTCGGGATAGCTCCGCTTCACGCACTTTTTGCAACTCTAGAAATATCAGAAATCCCGAAAGCGCGATCGCACTCCCGATCTCCTCAACCATCCTCCTGATTAAGATTTCCTTAATTGCTTTCATCTGGTACAGACATCAGTGCTACAATCTATTGCTTAGCTAGGGGTGCCCGAAAATCCGGGCTGAGAAACACCCTTAGAACCTGAGTCTGGGTAATACCAGCGGAGGGAAGCTGTTTATGAAGGACATAAGATATGCGTACCGAATGGATCGCTAAGCGTAGCGGGCAGAGCAATGTGAGTCAAATGCATTACGCCCGCCAAGGTGTGATTACTGAAGAAATGCACTACGTCGCTAAGCGAGAAAATCTCCCGCCTGAGCTCATCCGCGCTGAAGTGGCGCGGGGACGGATGATTATTCCGGCTAACATCAATCACCCGAATTTGGAACCGATGGCGATCGGCATCGCTTCTAAATGCAAAGTCAATGCTAATATCGGTGCTTCTCCCAATTCTTCCAACTTGGAAGAAGAAGTTGACAAGCTGAAATTAGCAGTGAAATACGGTGCGGATACAGTCATGGACTTGTCCACCGGTGGTGGTAATCTGGATGAAATTCGCACTACGATTATCAAAGCTTCACCGGTGCCGATCGGAACAGTACCGATTTATCAAGCACTAGAAAGCGTTCATGGTAAGATGGAAAGTCTGACCGCCAATGACTTTCTTCACATCATTGACAAACACGCTCAACAAGGTGTTGATTACCAAACTATTCACGCCGGAATTCTGATTGAGCATTTGCCATTAGTGAAAAATCGCATTACTGGCATTGTCTCTCGCGGCGGTGGCATTTTGGCGCGGTGGATGCTGCATCACCACAAACAAAATCCCCTCTACACTCACTTTAACGACATCATTGAAATCTTCAAAAAATACGATGTTTCGTTTAGTTTGGGAGATTCTCTGCGCCCCGGTTGCACTCACGATGCTTCTGATGCAGCTCAATTAGCTGAACTCAAAACTTTGGGGAATTTAACTCGCAAAGCTTGGGAACATGACGTGCAGGTAATGGTGGAAGGCCCAGGCCACGTGCCGATGGATCAGATTGAGTTTAATGTCAAGAAACAAATGGAGGAATGTTCCGAAGCACCCTTCTATGTTTTGGGGCCATTGGTGACAGATATTGCTCCCGGTTATGACCATATCACTTCTGCGATCGGCGCGGCGATGGCTGGTTGGTACGGCACTGCCATGCTGTGCTATGTAACACCGAAGGAACACCTTGGTTTGCCGAATGCTGAGGATGTCAGAAATGGGCTGATTGCCTATAAAATTGCGGCTCACGCTGCGGATATTGCGCGGGGACGTCCGGGTGCCAGAGACAGGGACGACGAACTCTCAGCAGCGCGTTACAATTTCGATTGGAACCGCCAATTTGAGCTATCATTAGATCCTGAACGGGCGCGGGA
>DMYK01000177.1:2365-5007 GCA_003483675.1 Microcoleaceae cyanobacterium UBA11344 | reverse complement strand
ATAGCGGGTATTACTACTAATCCAACCCTCCTGGCAAAAAGCGATTTATCTCCAGATGTGACGCTCAAACAACTGGCACAACTGATTCCTGGGGAAGTTTATTATCAGCTAATGGCATCTGATTTTGATGGCATGGTAGCAGAAGGAAAAGCGGCTTTTGCATTAATTGGAAAGCAAACAGTGTTGAAAATTCCGGCAACAATGGCGGGTTTCCAAGCAGTAGCGCACCTGTCACCGGAAATTCCTTGCGCGGTGACAGCTATTTACAGCGCGGCACAGGCTGCGGTGTCGGCCGCTTCGGGAGCAAAATATGCGATCGCCTATGTGAATCGCGCCACCAGATTGTTGGGAGACGGTTTTTCCTTAGTGCAAGATATGGCAAATGTCTTGCAGAAAACTAATACTGAAATTTTGGCAGCTAGCATTAAATCGCCGGAAGAAGCGGTGAAGACTTTATTAGCTGGAGCGCATCATTTGACATTGCCTTTGGATATATTGCAGGCGATCGCAGTTCACGAACTTTCGCAGCAAACTGTTGATGAATTTGCCAAAAACGGGCGGGGAATTAATTATTAAAGCCTGTCCTTAGTTATTCGCACTCTTCTCATAACAAACAACAAATAACTAATCACCAATCACCAATCACCAATAACTAATGACTAAGGCATTCGCCAAATCTTAATGGTGCGATCGGGACTGCCGCTCACCAAAGTCTTGCTATCTCTGCTAATAGCAACAGAACTCACAAACTGACTGTGACCCGAAAGACTGCTTCTCTCTTTTCCCGTCTTCAAATCCCAAACCATAATATCACTGCCCCCGCTGACGAGAGTGCGACTGTCCGAGCTAAAAGCGATCGTTCTCACCCAACTCGAATGCCCTTTAAAAGTTTGGGTACGCGAACCGTCTTGCACGTTCGACAAACGGATAGTATTATCGCTGCTAGCACTAGCCACAATTCGCCCGTTGGGGCTAAAAGCCACAGCATTCACCGCGCCCCCGTGACCTGTGAGAATTCTTCTCACTTCTCCGGTTTTAAGATTCCACAAACGCACAGTCTTGTCAGCGCTGCCGCTAGCCAGAGTTTGACCGTCGCTGCTCACAGCGATCGCATTCACCGAACCCCCGTGACCTGTCAAAGTCAGCAAACGGAGGCCCTTTCTCGCATCCCACAAGCGAACAGTTTTGTCATCGCTGCCACTAACAATAATCTTACCGTCGCTGCTGAAGGCGATCGCCTTCACCCCAGCCTTGTGAGCTGGGATCGTCAGCACCCGTCGGCCCGTCTTCAAATTCCACAAAATCAGATTATTGTCATCACCGCCACTAGCCAACATCTGGCTATCTGGACTCACAGCCAGTGTCCGCACCGATTTTTTAGAATGCACCTGATTGAGAGTCCGTAGCAGCACTCCCGTCCTCGCATTCCAAATTCTAATCGTCCCAAAACTTGCGCTCACCAAAGTTTGACCATCCGGCGACAGAGCGATCGCATTTACACTACCGACATTATCCAAACTTCTGGTCAAAAACTGACTGCTAGGCAAACTCGAAAGCAGCCAAACCGGATTCGCCGGAAACAGCCCGTAACGCAGCGAACCATAAATTTGAGACGCGCCGACTATAAGCAGCAAAGCAGCAGCGCCCGCCAGCCACTTATTTTTGCGATCGAACTGCTCTTTCCGGCCTTTTTTCGAGCTCGAATCCAGCGGTCTGAGCCGGTTCATCGCACTCTGCTTGGTCATCCCAGTCGTCCCGGAAGTTCCCCGAATTTTAGTTGACCCCGAAGTCGGCAACTGAGTCGGCAACTGAGTCTCGGCGGAGTCGAGATTAATTTCCTCCAAGCACTGCAAAACCACCTGGGGACTTTGAGGTCTATTTCCCGGAAAAGGAGCCATCAGGTAATCAATCACATTAGCCACTGCATCCGAAACCTGTGGAGCCCCTTTGCGCCACATCAACCTGCCTGTGCGCGGGTTCTCAGGAAATGCAGTCGGTGGCTTCCCAGTTAGCAAATAAACAAAAGTCCGCCCCAAGGCAAAAAAATCCGACTGCGGAACAGCCTTGCCATTCGTTTGTTCCGGCGGCGTGTAACCAGGAGAAACAATACCAGTCACATTTCCCCCCTGACCCACCTTAGCGAAATAAGTCGCCGACACTTCCCTAGCAGTCCCGAAGTCAATCAGCACCAACTGCCCGTTCGGCTTGCACATAATATTTTGTGGCTTGATGTCCCGGTGAAAATAGTTGAGCCTGTGAACTTGGTCTAAAATTTCCGACAGTTGTTTGAGCCAGTTCACAGCCTGTTCCTGACTAATCGGGCGACCCCGATTTTTCAGCCAGTCCTGCAAATTGGCCCCGGCAATTTTCTCCATGATCAGACAGTGAAAAGACTCCGTGCTGTTAGCAGGGGAAAATATAAAATAACCGTCGCGATCGACTTTGGGAATGCCCGGATGTCTGAGCCGAACTAATACGTCGGCTTCTTGCTTAAACAGTTCTACAGCTTTGGGATGCTCCTTCAGCAGAACTTTGAGCACTTTTCGGGCGCCCTTGTCGTCTACTTCAAAGGTTTTACCAAAGCCACCACCTCCGAGAGGCGCGACTAGCCGATATCGACCTTGCAACAAAAGTTCTGAGCC
>DMYK01000177.1:0-2310 GCA_003483675.1 Microcoleaceae cyanobacterium UBA11344 | reverse complement strand
ACATAACCCTGATTGAGGTTGCTCTATTAACTTTTACTTTGACACTCCCCTGCTGATCGCGCGGGGATTCTTAAGAAACTACTAAATGGCAATTCTTAAAGGCCTTGTCAAACTGCCTCGCTTACGTTCAAAACTACTGACTTGCTTGACACTCCCACCCCTAAAGGGGATGGGATTCTTAAGAGATTTCGCCCTTAATATCCCAGAGAGATAATTGCTTATTCTCTGGGTTCTTGCCCACACAACCTTTGCCTTTTGTAGGCAGCGTATTATCTGACAAGCGTTCATACAATTCGACATCAAAAAGAGTCGTTTGTACTGGTTTCGGAGAGTCCCCCCGTACCTTTTTCTTGAAAACTTTAACAATATTTAAACCGTAGAGAGTGATCGCTTTTTGCTTAACATTTCTGGCTGCTTGCAAATTAGCATCATCTATGTGGCCACAGTTAGTACAAATGAACTTTTCACCATTTCTACTAGCTTGATCAATATGACCACATTGGCTACAAGTTTGACTGGTATGTTTAGGATTAACCCGGTATAATCTCTTTCCTGACTTTGCCGCCAGATACTCAAGTTTTTGGGTTAACGCATACCAAGACGCATCGGCAATTGAACGATTTAAACCACGTTTAGCTGATTGTCCGTTTGAAAGAAATCTTCCCTTTTCTGATTTGACAGGTTTACACCGTTTCATCATTCCAGAAATGTTTAAATCTTCAACAGCAGCATCAGCTTTTTTGACAATTCGATTAGCTGCATCCCATTGGTGAGACTCGCGTCTTTGTGCAATTTTGTTATGTAGTTTATTAACAAGCTGTTGAGCCTTAGAACGGTTTTTACTTCCTTTTTGTTTGCGATTAACTCGTCGTTGTCTAACTTTCATTAAATGACGAGTTTTCTTATTAGTAGAAAAACGAGGATTGTCGATGACACTTCCATCCGACAAATAAACCAATTTACCTAATCCCATATCACAGCCAATAATTGTTTTTACTTCAGAATCGGCTCTAACAGGAAAATCAGGAACAGATTTATCCTCTAATCGGACTGAGACATACCAACCATCGGCTTTTTGTCGAATTGTAACAGTTTTAATTTGAAATCCAACGGGAATAGAGCGCGAATTATAAAAACGCATCCATCCGATTTTAGGCAAATAGATTTTATTTCCCTTAAATTTCACCCTACCGGGCTTGTAAGAAAAGGACTTAAAATCGTGACGACGCTTGAATTTTGGGAATCCTGCACCCTTAAAAAACTTATTGAAAGACTCATTGACTCTAGCGGTCATTGATTGTAAAACCCCTAGATCAATACCTTGATACCAAGGTCTAGCTGCTTTTAAATCTTGTAGATTAGCATCTTGCATTAAAGATGGTGTACGTTTGGGGGATTGATCTTTTTCTCCTTCTTTTTGAGCTTGACCATTTCCATCTTTCCAAGGATTCGCTAATTGAGTTCCCTTCACAACTGCACAGGTTAAGGCTGTGGCTACGGCTTGGGTTTGTAAATCGCAATACTCCCCCATAATAAACTGTTGATACCAACCATCAATTCGATCGCGTAAACACCAATTGTAAGAGCTTCTTAGCAGATCAAGCCATTGACCTAGCTTGATTGATTGTTTTTGATTTGGTCTCAGCTTGTACTTGTAACTTAACAACATTTTCTTTACCTCTAACAGAAATCGACCTTTCTATTGTTTCTTAATTCCATTATAATATATGTATTGACGATTGGCAATACAACACCATGAAAAAATGTTATTTGCAGCTCAGGATATCTGATGATCAAATGAGACAATTAGAAGAAGAAGCTATGAGACGAGGAATGACAAAATCAGAATTGATTAGACATTTAATTGCTAAATTTCCAGAACCTAAAGATGGCGGCTAAAGCCACAGCACCTATCCCGACCCCTAAAGGGGTGGGCTTGCGGTGCGAAAAACTCTTGTCATGGCAATTACGCTTACTGTTACTAGAGTTAGAGATGCTTTCGTTCGCACTCTTCAACACTAGGCTGTTCGGTACGCGACCCATCCAGCCATTATCCGCCCTTTAACTGTTCCGAATGGTTCGACACTTCGGCGGAGCTGCTCCTGATCCCTTCGACTACGCTCAGGATCAACGCAGTCCCTGGGCGAGCGTGCAACGCCTCGCACGCGCCTACCGTCTAGTCGGATTAGTCCGTTGCGGGGATGGCTCGCCCTCTAGGATGCAGAAGATGCGTAGTTGATACACCTGAGCCGCATGACCAAAAAACAGGGATACAAGCCCCGTCCCCCGCTTGACGGCTTTTTGCTAGAA
>DMYK01000178.1 GCA_003483675.1 Microcoleaceae cyanobacterium UBA11344 | reverse complement strand
TTTTTTGTGCAAGCAACTGTAGTCTCAACTGCTTTCCTTTCTCCAGAATCGGTAACGTCTCTAGACTTAACCCAATTTTGTCAAGAGATGCCGATACCAGTAATTTTGGGCAACTGCGTCACCTACGAAGTCGCCTTGAATTTAATGAAAACTGGCGCGGATGGCATCCTCGTGGGCATCGGGCCGGGGGCTGCTTGCACATCCCGCGGCGTGTTGGGTGTCGGCGTTCCCCAAGCGACAGCGGTAGCAGACTGTGCCGCAGCGCGGGACGAATACTATCGCGAAACTGGCAAATACGTGTCGGTGATTGCTGACGGCGGTTTAATTACTGGTGGCGATATCTGTAAGTGCATTGCCTGTGGCGCTGATGGGGTGATGATTGGTTCGCCCTTCGCCAGGGCGACAGAAGCCCCCGGCCTCGGGTTCCACTGGGGAATGGCGACTCCTAGCCCGGTTTTGCCTCGCGGCACTCGGATTCGCGTGGGGACAACCGGTACTTTGGAGCAGATTCTCCGGGGGCCCGCGCTGCTAGACGACGGTACTCACAATTTGCTCGGAGCTCTGAAAACGAGCATGGGCACGCTGGGTGCTAAGGATCTTAAGGAGATGCAGCAAGTGGAAGTGGTGATTGCTCCTTCTCTGCTGACGGAGGGTAAAGTCTATCAAAAAGCTCAGCAGTTGGGCATGGGCAAGTAGATTTACCTAAAAGGTTCCAGGGATCCTTGACAAAAATTGTTAAATAGTCTCGAAGTTTACATAACGTTGTGGAATTATCGAGAAGGAGATGTCACAATAGAGTAAGCGGAGACACAAGTTTCCGTTCACTCCTCACACCACACTCCGCCCGGACTATTGTTCGGGCGGTTCCTTTTGTACCGAAAATCTAGTTTTTACTTGTCTAGTAAGGGTTTGAGGCTTTTAGCGACCAGAAAAGTCGATCGACAACCCTCTGCTTTCTAGCGAAGGCAGCCCTCTTCTCTCTTCCCTCTGACTCCTGATTCCTGACTTTTGATTCACGCTCAATCATTAATCGGTGTATCCGTGTCAAAATCACTCTCAGAGTGCCTTCCTTCTTCCCTATTCCTTCTTCCCTCTTCCTTCTAAAATATTTAGCACGAGTGATCACACTTTTTGCTAAACTTGTGGTTTGAGAAATAGTATTTACAAGGATGGCTAGGGATGTCAGCAGCCGCGCAAGTAACCGACTCTACCTTTAAGCAGGAAGTGCTCGATAGCGAAGTTCCAGTTCTAGTGGATTTTTGGGCTCCCTGGTGCGGGCCCTGCCGGATGGTGGCACCTGTGGTAGAGGAAATTGCCGTGCAATATGAAGGGCAGGTGAAGGTAGTAAAAGTTAATACCGACGAGAATCCTAATGTGGCTAGTCAATACGGTATCCGCAGCATTCCGACGCTGATGATATTTAAGGGTGGCAAACAGGTGGATATGGTGGTTGGGGCGGTTCCGAAAACTACTCTTTCCAACACTTTGGAAAAGTACATTTAACGCAACTGCTCGCAGTTGTGCGCTGTTTTTTTGGGGCTGCGAGGATGCTAACTCGCTTAGCAGACGGGGGTAAGGCTACTGAAAAAGTCGTTAGTCGCCAGCTGGGCAATTTGCTGGTAGCTAAGGGCTGATAATTTTGCCTTGCCCCTTAATTTTTTCTAGCTACAAATTGTTACCGTTGCGGAAAAATTCATGATTCCTTCTCCGTCTGGTCAAGCTTTTGAATCCCTCCACGCTGAGGTGATAGATTTGATTAATGACTTGCCAATGTTGAAGCACGAAGAATGGATCGGACGATCGCTCTCGACGATCATGCGGATAGCCGGAGAGGAGATCGATCGCCTAGACTGGAAAATTATCTCGGCATCTCTGCGAGATATGGAAAATGCTTTCAAGATGTTTTATCCTTACCGTCACCTTCGTAAAATTGTGATTTTTGGTTCGGCGAGGGTGTCCCCGGAATCGCCAGAATATCAGATGGCCAAAGATTTGGCTAGAGCCATTACCCAGCAGGGGTTTATGGTGATTACTGGTGGCGGCGGCGGGATCATGCAAGCGGGGAATGAGGGCGCGACTGCTGAACATTCTTTTGGACTGAATATTCAATTGCCTTTCGAGCAAAATTCTAATCCTTTCATTGCGGGCGATCGCAAGTTGCTCAATTTTAAATATTTTTTCACTCGCAAGTTATTTTTTCTGCGGGAAAGCGATGCTTTGGCTCTGTTTCCCGGCGGTTTTGGCACTTTGGACGAGGCTTTTGAGTGTCTGACTTTGACTCAAACGGGCAAGTTTGGGCCCGCTCCTCTGGTGTTAATCGATCAACCAGGGGGAGATTATTGGCACGATTGGAATGCTTTTGTGCAAAAACAATTGCGGGGTAGGGGTTTGATTTCTGCTGACGATCGCAGTCTATATACGATTACTGACAGTGTGGAGGAGGCCTGCGAGGCGATCGCGAGTTTTTATCTAGTTTATCACTCCTGTCGCTATGTGGATGAAAAACTGGTAATTCGCTTGAAGTCTGAACTTTCTGATGCTAATGTCGATCGGCTAAATGCTGATTTCAGCGATATTTTAGTCAAGGGAAAAATTGAAAAAACTCAAGCTTTACCCGCAGAAGTGGGAGATAAAACTTTCGATTTGTCACGCCTGATTTTGCATTTCAACCAGCGAGATTTGGGGCGGCTTTATCAGCTAATTGCTACTGTCAATCAAATGGGAGCGGCATCGCCGGCGGCGGTGCATCCAGAACAAAAGTAGTTATTAGTCAGTTGTCTGTAGGGGCGGGTTTCACGAGAAATATTTGTAACTAATTCAGGGGATAAATAAACCCGCGCCTCTGATTGAGATAAGTTTGATCTCAATTCCGGTAACACCGGAATGGTTGATCCTTCGGCTTCGCTCAGAGCAACGTTGTTGATTGTTGATTGTGATACCGTCTAGGGTTTTTTCGGAATGATTAAACCTTTCTAGGCCACAGAGTCCACAGAGTCTCCAGAAGAGAGAGATGAATAATTCCGATGTCAACGGATTTGATATGACAGGCTGTCTTTTGACAAAAAGGATAGCCGACAGTCATTATATTCAGCAATCATCGATCACCGATCGGCAGTAAAAAAAACTAAGGACTAATGACTGCTGACTACTAACTCAAAATGCTAGAATTACTACTAATCAGCACTTTAGGATTTCTCGGCAGTTTCGGACACTGCGCGGGAATGTGCGGCCCGCTGACAGTGGCGTTTTCCCTGTCGGCTGCGGGTAAAGATAAATTAGCTTCTTTCCGCTTTCATTTGCTATTAAACTTGGGAAGAATTGTTGCTTATGCCTTAGTTGGTGCTGCAATTGGCGGAGTGGGTTCGGTATTAATTGCTGGCGGACAAATGGCTGGTACTGGTAGCGGATGGCGACGGGCGATCGCAATTCTGACTGGTACGATGCTGGTTTGGTTTGGATTAATACAAATTCAACCAGATTTGTTGCCGCGTTTGCCATTGCTGCATCCAGTTTCGCACGATCGCATCGGCAATGCAATGACTAAGATTTCAACTAAAAAAAGTTGGTGGATACCAGTAGCTTTGGGTTTGCTTTGGGGTTTAATTCCCTGCGGTTTCCTGTATGTAGCGCAAATTAAAGCAGCGGAAACCGGAAACCCAATTTTGGGTGCGGCAACGATGTTTGCATTTGGAATGGGTACACTACCAACTATGCTGGGAGTGGGGTTTTTTGCTGGTAGATTAAGCGCTGACAAACGTAGTCAACTTTTTCGCGCGGGTGGTTGGGTGACAATTGCGATCGGCATGATTACTCTACTGCGAACCGATGAAATGGTTGATTTGACCGGCCACGCATCCCTACTATGCTTGATGCTAGCACTGATTGCGCGTCCAATTAGTCAGTTTTTACCGCAACTGTTGCGCTACCGTCGGGCTTTGGGTGTCGGAGGGTTTGCGATCGCCCTTGCACACACATTTCATATGCTAGATCATACACTGCAATGGAATTTTGACGCGCTATCTTTTATGTTGCCGCAGCATCAATTAGGGATGATAGCTGGGATAGTGGCGCTACTGTTGATGATACCGGCGGCGGTTACAAGTTGCGATCGCATTCAAGAATATTTAGGGAAGCGGTGGCGGCAAATTCACCTGTTAAGTGTTCCCGCTTTTTTGCTGTGCAACCTGCACACTGCACTCATCGGTTCTCGCTATCTCGGCGGTTTTGAATGGAAATTGCACAATCAACTGCTGACAGCCCTGTTAGCGGTGGTTACGCTGTTAGTTATGTTTCTGCGATCGCGCTTATTTTGGTCACTTTTATCACTGGATAATTTCTATGTTTCCCCTGTCAAACAAAAGTAAAAGTTTAGGATTGTTAGTTTTATTAGGATTGCTAATAGAAGCAGGAATATTTCCCATACCGTCGTTCAACTCAACTTCAGTTTTAGCCCACGAAGTCGAAGTAGCGGGAGATGTCGCCGCTACCTTTCACCTAGAACCCAATCACAATCCCCGCGCCGGAGAGACTGCGAGAGTCTGGTTTGCACTGACTCGCAGGGGCGGTCAAATTATCCCATTAGAGCAGTGTAATTGCAAGTTAGAGGTCTATCCCAAAGGTTATAAAGAGGGGGATACAGCGCTGATTGAACCACCTTTAAAAGCAGTATCTGCCGAGCGCTACAAAGGCATTCCCGGAGCTGATATTGTATTTCCCAAGGCTGGAATTTATGAATTAGAACTCAGTGGCGAGGCAAAAGTAGCAACTAATTTTAAACCCTTTAAACTGACTTATACAGTCACAGTTCGGTAAGATCATCTCCAGTCAATAAACATAAATAGGACTTACGCACTCAAGGGCGGTTTTGCGAGGGTTTGAGATTCTTCGCGACCCTCAGAATGACAGAATTACCTTGCAATGCGTAAGTCCCGATCAATCTTGTAGGGGCGGGTTCACCGAAAATAATAGCCTAAAACCCACAAACTCCTAAACCAGCGCCCACCCAAAGTTAGGCAATATCATATACTCTCTTCTCTTTCTCTGCGTTCTCTGCGCTCTCTGCGGTTAAATCATTCCGATCAAATCTGTATAAAACATTAAAAGTTGCTTGAGCTACAAATTGTCACTAAATTTTAGATTATATTAGAGTCAATGTCAATTCTAGGAATTGTGCCAACGAATCTCTCTTGAACTGACCAAAGGATACAAAACATGGATATCTTATCTAACACCGTCGCCCTATCGCGGATGCAATTTGCGCTAACCGCCATATTCCATATGCTGTGGCCAGTTTTGACTACTGGAATGGGAATTTATCTGGTAATTGTTGAAGGAATGTGGCTAAAAACTCGCAATCCTGACTATTACCATCATGCTCGTTTTTGGTCTAAACTCTATGTCCTAAACTTCGGCATTGGGGTAGCTTCCGGCATTCCAATGGAATTTCAATTCGGCACAAACTGGGCACCATTTTCGGAAGCAGTTGGTGACTTTTTTGGCAGCATTTTAGGCTTTGAAGCTTCAATGGCATTTATGCTAGAAGCAGGCTTTTTAGGAATTATGTTGTTTGGTTGGGAGCGCGTTCACCCGATCGTCCATTATTTCGCTACAATCATGGTAGCCTTCGGCGCAAACCTATCAACAGTCTGGATTCTAGTCGCCAACTCTTGGCTGCAAACTCCCGCCGGCGGAGAAATGGTCAATGGCAAGTTTATTGTCAGCGACTACTTTCAAGCAATTATGAACCCGTTTGCATTAAAGAGCATTCTCCATATGTTTTTTGCAACATGGGAAACCTCGCTATTTGTCATTGGCGGAATTAGCGCTTGGTACATTCTGAATAAACGCAACGAAGCCTTTTTTTCCAAGTCTTTAAAGATTGCCATAGCGACGGCGATCGCAGTTGCACCTTTGCAGATATTCATCGGACATTTGAGCGCCGAACAAGTCTATCACTATCAGCCCACCAAATTAGCCGCCATCGAAGCTAAATGGGAAACCTCCCCAGCGGGAAGTTCAGCCGATTGGACTTTAATGGCTTTACCTAATGAAAAAGCCCAAAAAAATGACTGGGAAATTAGTGTTCCCAATGGCTTAGGATACGTTCTAGAATTCAAACAAAAACTCTCCGAACCAGTCCT
>DMYK01000270.1:14009-19445 GCA_003483675.1 Microcoleaceae cyanobacterium UBA11344 | reverse complement strand
ATGCTTGGATTACCGGTCAGCGCAAAGACCAAAGTCCCAGCACCCGCAACTATATTCCTGTCATTGAAATTGACACTGCTTTCTCAACAGAAGACCATCAATTAATTAAATTAAACCCCTTAGCAAATTGGTCTTCCGCCGAGGTTTGGGAATACATTCGTGCTTTAGAAGTGCCTTACAACAAATTGCACGAACGCGGCTTTATCAGCATTGGTTGCGAACCCTGCACCAAAGCAGTATTGCCCAACCAACACGAACGCGAAGGCCGTTGGTGGTGGGAAGAAGCGACTTTAAAAGAGTGTGGTTTGCACGCTGGTAATGTCCAAAACCAGTAATTAATATCAAGTGCGGTAACATCAGCATTAATAGTTTGTAGTGAAGATTTCAGTCTGCGACAAGAGTCAATAAAGACTGAATTCTTTACTACAGTCCGGGCTAGATAAAAACGAGTTCATAAATTGCTCTGGCTCAACCCACCAGCCCACCACAACCCTCACCGTTCCATCTGCTAAAGTCTCCTCTTCCTCGACATTAAAACCCTCTGAATGCACCGCTGACATCAAACTTTTGTGCGCGGATTTTTGACTCATTGAATTGATAAATTCATGCTGATTAATTCGAGACCCCAAAAATCTGCCACCAGTTCGTAATCCTCTCCGCTGTGGCCAAACCCAAATCGTAACCGTTCGACTGCCGAATCACGTACTCCCCATTAGTGCGATCGCCCTGAGCACTTCTCACCTGCACATTGCACTCTACTTGATCACCCAATTCTTCTAACAATTGATGCAGCAGTTCACCGTTTTTCATCTGAACCTTAATCGTTGTGAAGTGTGACATATCACGTTCGGTTTTGTGTGAAACGCTAACTCGATTATAGCAGAAGGAAGAAGGAAGAAGGAAGAAGGAAGAAGCAGAAATTATGAAATAACCAATTCCCCATTCCCCATTCCCCATTCCCCATTCCCCAACCTGTATCTCATTCAGAATTCCGTATATTTACGCAGGCTAATAATAACTTTACAATTCCCTGATTCGTGGAGAGCGGGGATTACGGATTTTTTTTGCAATACTAAACCTGATTGCGGTAAAAGTACCGATTGGCCGTAATGATTCAGCCTATTGTCAATCGATCGATTGCGACAAGAAGACCGCAGCATCGGCAACTCCTGATGCCTTTAAACTAGGTTGAAAATATCGCCTATTCGTCAAATGAGTATCACAGGGAACTGTAATAATTTACTTTAAAAGTTTATGCTTAAAATATCGACCTTCCTAAAAAATCAGAGTGCATCCCAGAGCAATTATGTCATACTGCAACCAATTCGTCTGTAGTTCCTGCACATCCCCAGAAATTCAGGACACCACTGCTAGCTGGCCGCTCATAGTCGTGCAACTAATGGCAGAATTAAACGCCACTCGCGAACAGCTTTATGGGGAAATCGATCGACTCAAAAAAGCCTACGAAACCCTGCAAGCAGCCATCTGTGCAGCCCCGATTCTCTTGTGGGCAACAGACACAAAGGGCAAATTAACTGTTGTCGAAGGCAAAAAACCCGAAAATTGGGGACTCACTCTGGGTGAAGCCGTGGGGCGATCGATTTTTGAGATATACGGCAGCCAGCCAGATATTTGGGAAAATATTGCTCAGGTATTGGCGGGGAGCGATCGCACCTGGAATGTCCAAGCCGGAAATCTAGTCTGGGAACTTCGAGCGACACCGCTGCACAATTCAAACGGCGAAGTTGTCGGAGCAGTCGGTGTTTCTACTGAAATTTGCGATCGCGATCGGACTCCAGCGGCTCTAAGCGCAAATCAAGAATTAGAGCGGCTGCTTCAGCAGGAAACAGAAGTCTTTAAAACAGCACTTGCTGAAAGCGAAAACAAGTACCGGAACCTCATAGAAACCTCCCAAGAATTGATTTGGTCCGTCGATATTGAAGGTTTCTTGACCTTTGTTAATTCCGCTGCCAAACGCATCTACGGTTACGAGCCCCCAGAAATGATCGGCCACTACTTCACCGATTTTTGGATTCCCGAAGAAAAAATGAGAGAAATACAAATATTTGAGCAACTTTTAGCCAGAACCAGCCAGCCAACAGCCCCTAATTCTGCTTACGAAACTGTACATTTGCGTAAGGATGGTACCCCCGTCTACCTGCGGGTCAACAGCATCGTTAACGAAGCTGAAAACGGCACTATTTTAGGCGTTAGCGGAACGGCGACAGATATTAGCGATCAGTTGCGATCGGAAGCAGCGCTCCAAGAAGCTACCGATCAACTGCGGGCAGTCTTGGATGCCGTACCAGGATTGATTTCTTGGGTAAGTTCAGATTTGCGGTATATAGGAGTCAACCAGCACTTAGCAGCCTCATTTCACAGACCTCCCGAAAGCTTTGTCGGTCAAGAAATAGGCTTTCTCGATCAAGGCTCCAGTTTTGCACAACTGATTAGACAATTTTTTGAGATTTCATCTCAGCAAACCAGGCAAGAAATAGACATAGAAATTAACGGTTCCGTCCGCAACTATTTGATAGTAGCTCAGAAATACCATCAGGGAAGCGCAGCAGTTTCTGTAGGAATAGACATGAGCGAACGCAAGCGTGCCGAAGCTCAAAAAAACCAATTAATCTGCTCGCTGCAAGAATCAGAACACAAATTTCGCAGCCTTTATGAAGCCACAAGCGACGCCGTAATGTTGCTGGATGAACATAACTTTTTTGACTGCAACGCCGCCACCTTAAAAATATTTGGATGTAGCAACCAAAAAGAATTTTACGGCAAAAATCCGAGCGATTTTTCCCCGCCTGTTCAGCCGAACGGAGAAGATTCAGTCTGTTTGTTTTCACAGAAAATGGGTACAGCAATGGCAACAGGTAGCTGTCGATTTGACTGGGTTCACAAACGACTCGACGGTTCAGAATTTACCGCTGAAGTCCTGTTGAATGCAATGGAAATTAACGAAAAAAAATTCTTACAAGCAGTAGTGCGCGACATTACAGATCGCAAGCGAGACGAGGATCGAATCAAAGCCTCCCTAGCCGAAAAAGAAGTCCTGATCCAAGAAATTCACCACCGGGTAAAAAACAACCTCCAAGTTATTTCTAGCCTGCTGAAACTTCAGTCTCGCTACATTCAAGACAGCCGTGTTACCGAAATGTTGAAAGAAAGCCAAAACCGTGTGAGGTCAATGGCTTTGGTTCACGAACAATTGTATCAATCGAAAGACTTGTCGAACATTAACTTTGCTGAATACATCCAAAACTTAGCCCACAATTTATTCCAAGCTTATGAATTTCATGGATCAGGCATTAAGTTACAGACCAATATTGCGCCGTGTGAGCTGAATCTTGATACAGCAGTTCCTTGCGGATTAATCATCAACGAACTCGTAACAAATTCCCTAAAATATGCTTTTTCATCCACCAATAAAGGTAAAATAAAAATAGATTTTAATCTCGATCAGAACGGGGGGTGTGTGCTAGTTGTGAGCGACACGGGTGTCAGCTTTCCTAAAGACTTAGATTATCGGAATGCGAGAACATTGGGATTGCGGCTAGTCGGATCTTTAGTCAAGCAACTTCGTGGTAATATCACGCTATTAGAAACTGTAGGCACGGTTTTTCAAATCACATTTCCGCAACCAAAAATTCACCACTAGAGAGAAAAAAATGTTCCCAAAAAAGATCCTGATAGTCGAAGATGAAAGCATCATTGCCGAAGACATGGCCGATAGTTTAATAGCTCTTGGATATCGAGTAACTCGGATTGTTTATTCAGGAGAAGAAGCGCTGGAATCCGCAGCGGAAGAGCGACCGGATTTAGTCTTAATGGATGTTAACCTGCAAGGAGAAATCGACGGGATTACAGCAGCCGAAGAAATGCGATCGCGCTTCCAAATCCCAGTAGTTTATCTGACAGCTTATGCCGATGACAATACTTTGCGGCGGGTAAATGCTACAAAACCTTTCGGCTATATCGTCAAACCATTTGAAGAAAAAAACTTGCACACAACTATTCAACTAGCTCTCCACCGACATCAGTATGACAGCTTGACAAACCTGCCAAATGGTTCATTTTTGCGAGAGCAGCTAAGTCGAATATTAGACAATCAAAAACAATTGCGAGGACTCATTCCGGTTGTCACTCTTAGCTTAGATAGAATTAACCGGATTAATAGTACCTTGGGACACGATATGGGCAATTTCGTAATTTGCAGCATTGCTCAGCGACTTAATAACTGCAATGACAAAATTAATATTGTTGCCCGTTTGGAATCTGCCGAATTTTCAATTGTGTTCGAACCAGTCAAACACAAACAGGATGCTGTCAATATTGCTCAAAGGATTTTGGAAATTGTAGCCCAAGCAATCCTTGTAGAAAGCTGCGAAGTTTACGTCACTGCTAGTATTGGTATCTCTTTGTATCCTTGGGACGGGAGCGATGCAGATGAACTGTTGAAAAATGCTTATACAGCCATGTACCACGCTCAGGAAAAAGGTGGTAATAACTATCAGTTTTATGCTGCAAATACTGCAAATTATTCTATGAATAAGCTCAGTCAAGAGAGCTGTCTTCGTAATGCTTTAAAACGATCAGAGTTTGAAGTTTACTATGAGCCTAAAGTAGCAATAAAGACAGGAAAAATTGTTGGTGCAGAAGCTTTAGTGCGTTGGAACCATCCAGAAATGGGGCGGGTTTCACCTGGAGAATTCATTCCGATGGCTGAAGAAATGGGGTTGATTGCACCGCTGGGCGAATGGGTGTTAGAGACTGCTTGCAAGCAAACTAAAGCTTGGCAAGCCCAGGGTTTGGGGCCGCTGCGAGTAGCAGTCAACGTGTCAGCCCGCCAGTTTGAGCAAAAAAATATTACTGAAAGAGTCAGTGAAATATTAACAGAAACTGGCCTCGCTCCTAAATATCTGGAATTAGAATTGACTGAAAGTCTGGTGTTGGAAGACGAAACAGCAGTATTTCAAGCTTTTAATGTGTGGAGAAATCTGGGAATTAGGGTGGCAATTGACGATTTTGGCACGGGATATGCTTCCTTAAGTTATTCAAAGCGCTTTCCGTTTGATGTGATCAAAATTGACAAGAGTTTTATTCGCAATATTACAGAGGATCGTCAGAATGCAGCGATTACAATAGCGATTATTCAAATGGCACACTGCATGAACATGACGGTGGTTGCTGAGGGGGTAGAAGATGAGCAGGAACTGGCTTTTTTATGCGCTCATGATTGTGACGAAATTCAAGGCTATTTTTTCAGTAAGGCTTTGCCAAAAGCTGATTTTGAAGCGCTGCTGAAAAGTGGCAAGCGCTGGGACTTCTAGCCGGATGTTGAAGGAAGATGGAAGATGGAAGAAGGAAGATGAAAAAAGCAAGATGGAAGATGGAAGAAGGAAGATGAAAAAAGCAAGAAGCAAGATGGAAGAA
>DMYK01000270.1:13011-13944 GCA_003483675.1 Microcoleaceae cyanobacterium UBA11344 | reverse complement strand
AGCAAGATGGAAGAAGCAAAAAGGAAGAAGCAAGATGGAAGAAGTTTAGATCCCCGACTTCTTTAAGCCTGCGGGGATCTAACAGCGTGTGGGAGGATGTCACAAGTGGATTTTAAGGACACTTACTACGAACCGGAGTTCAAAAAAATCGATCGACTAACCAATTTCCCAGCCACAGTCCAAAACCGGAAGTTGCTACCAACAGGATAAACGTGTAAAGCCGGCTGCTACAGCCGATCGACCTTTCCCCAGCCACCATCCGGGCGATCGCTCCAGCAATAACTCCGATCGCCGCCCAAGCCCCATAAATACCCTTAGAGCCGGCGATAGCTAAAGCTTGGACGATCGCACCCACACCCGCCCCGGTAACAATCCCAACCGTTGTACCAATCGCCAGCCCGATCAAACCTCCAAGCCCCGCAGAGCCCCTGGAATTAACAGTTACTTCCACCACCAGCCCACAGATCAAGCCAGCAATCCCCCAACACAGCGCCTCAACCACCGCCCTCACCCAATTAAGAGAACCCGTGCCCGCCATCAATCCCGCTACTGTCACCACCGACGCCACCGCCAACACTCCCGCCACCGCCCTAGACTCGGCCTCAAAACTGGCGATCGCCCCCAAGCCAGCCCCTACCAGCGCCCAAGCCACCGCTGTCACCATACCACCCGCCTGATTTCCCGCGATCGCACCCCCTACCGCCCCAGCCAAAACTAAAGCCGCCAGCCAAACTTCAGGTGTTGCTGAGCCCTCCGCCACCAAAATCGCCGCCCACAGCCAATCAGCACCGCAGATTAAACTCAACATCCACAGCGGGGCGTCAGATTTTGTCAAAATCCAGCCTGTCAAAGCGTAACTCCCAACTGCGATCGCCAGCGGGCCGATCGGGAACATTGAATAGTTTTGAGTGCTGTAGGGGCTGTACCCCCGTG
>DMYK01000270.1:11767-12937 GCA_003483675.1 Microcoleaceae cyanobacterium UBA11344 | reverse complement strand
GAGATTGTCGCGTGGATCTGGCAACGTTTCGCGACTTTGAGTTGACCGTTGAAAATCGTTTCTTGCTGTTCGAGGTAGGGTTTGGGCTGATTTTGCTTTTTTTGCTACCGCCCCTGCTTCCTGGCTTTCTCAAGCCTCTTCTGTTGAGTGTTTCAGGTACTGGTGCAGGGGACGGCTGCGGCAAATCGGGTTCGATCGAACTTAATTCAGGCTGACTCAGAAAAAACACCAACTGCTCGTAAGCTTGATTAATTTCTGTTAATCTTTGTTGAGCTTTCTGTTGCAAACGAGGATTGTGGGCAAAGCGATCGGGATGCCAAACAAAGGCTAAATCCCTGTAAGCGTGGTGAATTTCTACTAAAGAAGCTCCAGGCTCAATTTCGAGGATTTCGTAAAATCGGTTATTGTCAGCCATAAGCTTCGAGCGCGGGTGCGGGGAAAAAGTGCGATCGTACTCCATATCTTCCACTATTCTCAGGTAAGCTGCACAATCCGCGCCCAATCAAGCCCTGTCGGACTGCCAATTGTGACGGTACAATCAAAAAATACTTTCGTGCGATCGGTAACTGCATCTGTGTCGGCAAATCAAACACCCACCTTCATCCTAGTTGACGGCCACTCCCTGGCCTTTCGCTCTTACTTCGGCTTTGCTAAAGGGCGGGATGGGGGTTTGCGAACTAGGACTGGCATTCCCACCAGCGTCTGTTTTGGCTTTCTGAAGTCGCTGCTGGAAGTAATGGCCACCCACGACCCCCAGTACATGGCGATCGCCTTTGACCTCGCCACACCCACATTTCGCCATGAAGCAGACGACACCTACAAAGCCGGTCGGGCTGAAACACCAGAAGACTTTATCCCCGATCTCAAAAACCTGCAAGAACTCCTCGGCTATTTCAACTTACCAGCAATCACCGCTCCAGGCTACGAGGCGGACGATGTTTTGGGAACTTTGGCCAACAAAGCCAGTGCGGCGGGTTATCGGGTCAAAATCCTCACGGGCGATCGAGATTTGTTTCAATTAGTAGACACCGAAAAACAGATTAGTGTTTTATATTTGAGTACAGATGAATTAAGGCGATCGGGAAAAGGCAAATCCCAAGAATACGGCCCCGAACAAGTCAAAGAAAAACTCGGCATATTGCCAGAACAAGTAATAGATTACAAAGCCCT
>DMYK01000270.1:7184-11654 GCA_003483675.1 Microcoleaceae cyanobacterium UBA11344 | reverse complement strand
GCAACTAAGAAAAAGTTAGAAGAGGGGAAAGAAGCAGCCTATCATTCTCAGCGCATGGCAACAATTGTCCAAGATGTTCCCTTGGAAATTAATTTAGAAGATTGCCAGCTTAAAGGTTTTGATGAAGCAGCTTTGATTCCGATGCTGGAAAAATTAGAATTTAAGACATTCTTAGGAAAAGTGCAACAAATTCAAAAGCGGTTCGGTGGTGTAGAAGAACCATTAGAAAAGAGCGGACAAGAAGCCCCCCCCACAACAGATTCAATTTCGAGTAGAACAGGCATCTTGCCTGTTGCTTTTGGCCAGCAAGAAGCCCCCGCCACAACAGATTCAATTTCGAGTAGAACAGGCATCTTGCCTGTTGCTTTGGGCCAGCAAGAAGCCCCCCCCACAACAGATAAGTCACCTCAAACTGCTGACATTTCAGAAGAAGATGAAGCCTTAGAATTTTTCAGCTTTGAAGAAACCCAAGCCGCCCAGCAACAGCAACAATCACCCATCAAACCCCGGATAATTCAAACAATAGAACAGTTAAACGAATTAGTCCAACTACTGCAAACCTGCACCGACAAAACTACACCCGTAGCCTGGGATACCGAAACCACCGCCCTCGAACCGCGAGATGCGGAATTAGTCGGAATTGGCTGCTGTTGGGGAACCGGCAAACAAGATTTAGCCTATATTGCGATCGGACATAAAACGGGCCAAAACTTAGACAAAGCCACAGTTTTAAATGCTTTGCGTCCGATTTTAGAAAGCGAGAATTATCCGAAAGCGCTGCAAAATGCTAAATTCGATCGATCGATCCTGCGCTGTCAGGGAATTAAACTAACAGGAGTCATCTTCGACACGATGCTAGCCAGTTATGTACTCAATCCAGAAACCAGCCACAGTCTCAGCGAATTGTCAAAGAAATACTTAGGCATTGTCGCCAAAAGTTACAAAGAATTAGTGCCGAAAAACACAACAATTGCTGACATCAGCATTCGAGAAGTAGCCGACTACTGCGGCATGGATGTTTACACCACATTTCAATTAGTAGATAAACTTAGAGCAGAATTAGATAAACAGGACTTTCCGACTGAAGAAACCGGGTTTTTTACCGAATCTGCTGGTCCTAACGAAGTATTTTCGTCAAAAAACCCGGTTGCTGGGCACCCATCAAAGTCTTTGCATCGGTTGCTGCTAGAAGTAGAACAGCCTTTAGAACCAATTTTAGCAGAAATGGAATATTGCGGAATTCGCATTGATTCAGCTTATCTGCAAGAACTATCGCAACAGCTAGAAAAGAGATTAGCACAACTAGAAGAAAACACCTATGAAGCAGCGGGGAGAAAGTTTAATTTAGGTTCCCCAAAACAACTCAGCGAAATCTTGTTAGAAAAAATCCCCGATGAGTTTAAGAAAAAGTCTCGCAAAACTAAAACAGGATATTCTACCGACGCTGCTGTTTTGGATAAACTGCAAGGCGATCACCCGATTGTAGACGATTTATTAGAACACCGAACATTATCCAAATTGAAATCAACTTATGTCGATGCTTTGCCGCAGTTAGTGCGTGCAGATACCGGGCGAGTGCATACAGATTTCAACCAAGCTGCTACAGGTACGGGAAGGCTTTCTTCTTCCAATCCCAATATGCAGAATATTCCCATCCGCACCGAATTTTCGCGACAAATTCGCAAGGCTTTTTTACCAGAATCTGGTTGGTTGATGGTGTCGGCTGACTATTCTCAAATTGAGTTGCGAATTTTAGCTCATTTGAGTCAAGAACCTGTGTTAATAGAAGCTTACCAAAATAATCGAGATGTGCATACTGTGACAGCTCAACTATTGTTTGAAAAACAGGAAATCACAACCGATGAAAGACGGTTTGGCAAAACGATTAATTTTGGGGTAATTTATGGTATGGGGGCGATTAAGTTTGGCAAATCTATGGGGAAAAGTGCAGCAGATGGTAAAAAGTTTATTCAACGATTTAACGAGCGTTACAGTAAAGTGTTTGAATATTTGGAAAAAGTAAAAAAAGAGGCGATCGCCCTTGGCTATGTTTCCACAATACTCGGCCGCCGCCGTTACTTAAACTTCGAGCGCCTCAGCGACTTAAAAGGCAGCAATCCTGAAGACATTCACGCCGATCGACTTAAGTCCCTAACTAAAAATGATGCCCAATCTTTGCGCGCCGCAGCTAATGCTCCCATCCAAGGCTCCAGTGCTGATATCATTAAACTTGCCATGATTGAAGTCAACAAAGTTTTGCAAAACTATCAGGCGCGGTTGCTGCTGCAAGTTCACGATGAATTAATCTTTGAAGTACCTCCCCAGGAATGGGAAGAATTGCAGCCGAAAATCAAAGATGCAATGGAAAATGCTCTGCCTCTGAGTGTACCGTTGATAGTTGACATCCACGCGGGAAAAAATTGGATGGAAACCAAATAAAAACCGAGCAAGATGAGTCTAAGAAAAATCACAATTTCCCAAACAATGAAAAGCTTGATTACAGTAAGTATGCTATTGCTACTATTCGGGTGTCCACAAAAAGTAGCAGCGAATAACTATGCTGTAAAACGAGTCAGCGACGGCGACACTCTTGTCGCCAGCGATGCGGCTGGGAAAGATATCAAAGTGCGTTTTGCCTGCATAGATGCACCGGAAATTCCCCACACAAATGCTGAAAAAAACAGCAAAGAATCAGCAGACAAAAATCAATTTAAGTGGGGAATGCTAGCGCTGCAAAGAACACAGCAGCTAGTGAAACAAGGAGGCGATATGGTAGTTTTGACCGTCACTGATACCGATCGCTACGGCCGCCAAGTCAGCGAAGTTCGCTTGCCAAACGGCACATTTGTACAAGAAGTTTTGACCCGCGAAGGACTAGCAATGGTCTACCGTCCTTACTTGAAAAATTGTCCGAGTGCAAGTATTCTGGAACAAGCCGAAGCCGAAGCTAAGAAAAATCGCCGCGGTGTTTGGGGCGATTCCGAGTTTGTGCCAGCTTGGGATTTTCGTCACAAATGATTTAGTTATTGGTGATTAGTTATTGGTTATTAGTTATTAGTTATTGGTGATTAGTTATTGGTGATTGGTGAGAGTTTACCAATGCCCCATGCCATCGAGCGAGCAACGCTAAAGCCCTATGCCCTATGCCCTATGCCCAATTCCCAATTCCCAATTCCCAATTCCCTATGCCCAATTCCCAATGCCCAATTCCCAATGCCCAATTCCCAATTCCCAATTCCCTATGCCCAATTCCCAATTCCCAATAAATGTGGTAGGCTCCAGATAACTCAATAGAGTGCTGGCAAAAGCAGTCTATTGCAATCACCCATAAATTAGTTTGAGGGACAATCAATGAACATCAAACATCTGACTATCTCCGGCCTGGCACTGCTGCTCGGTACTGTAATCGTAGGAAATGCGATCGCTCAAGAACTGACCAACGAGCAAAAAACGGTTATTTGTCGCTTGAAAACAGAGGTTCAACAGCGGAAAAGCAATGGTCAAAAATTAGTATTTGTGCCATTATTCGGTCTGGTTCGTAAGCAAGTTTCATCTCCTTTTAGAGCGAGACTGCATCCTGATGTGGAGTATGTTTTTGTAGGTACTTGCGACGGAAATTGCAAGGACTTAAACCTAACTCTCAAGGATGCGAGTGGCCAGGAAATCGCTGCGAGTCAAAAGGCAGGCGAACTCGCGACAATCTCTTTTACTCCTCCATCCCAAGGCGAATATCAAATCACTGCTAAACCGGGTGAATGCACGAATGCAGAGGGTTGCAGTTTCGGTATGGGAATCTTCGTTCCTACCTCTGCTAATGTGCCTAACGCTTCAAAAATTCCTCCTGAGTTAGCACAATTTCGACTTTGCCAGTAGAGGAAAAGTTACAACTTTTAAGCTCATCCCCTGCACTTTAGTGCGGGGGATTTCACAGTCAACAGTTAACAGTTAACAGTTCACTTCACCCATGAATTCTGCAAAATGTCAAGCAGCAAAAGTAGTGGAACGCTGCAAATACCCCATAACTGGCGAAATCTGGTTTCGGATTAACAACTTTATTTACCCTCACGCAGGTATCAATTACAATATAGACAATCCCTCTCGGGGTGACGAGTATATTGCCCATGTCTTTAACCTTAATCTTGAAAAATCAACTCCAGAACCCTCATAGAATAGGGTTGAGAGGTCTGTTCAGTCGCTTGGGTATCAGGCAGAAAATCGGCTGCGGATACGCCTTGGTCATTAGTGTTGCCATTTTGGGTGCTGTGGCGGGACGGGGAGTAGAATCCTATTACAAACAGCAAGTTAGGGAAAAACTGGCGATCGACCGAGATCAAGCCGAAATCTTAACAAATCTCAATAATACCGCCCAGGAAGTCAGAATTCACCAGTTTTTGCTGGTGAGTCTGACGACAAAACCGCAAATTTTCGATCGCCAACGATCGGACTTTCTGACTCGCGTGGCTCAGATGA
>DMYK01000270.1:6363-7162 GCA_003483675.1 Microcoleaceae cyanobacterium UBA11344 | reverse complement strand
GTTGCTAGAGACTACCAACAGATTCAAGTGTTCGCTAAAGCCAACAATAAAATAGTAGAAGCTTACTTTCAACAAGTCCAGAAACTGTTGGGGAGTGCGAAATTATCTGGTTTGAACCCGAAACAGCGACAAGATTTTCAGCGGAACTTAAACAATTTTGTCATTAGCAACAACGCTTTGAAACTCGAAAAGTTTTCCCAGGATTCAGCCCAACTCGCGAGCAGTTTTCGGGACAAAGTAGACGAGGCATTTAGAACCTACGAGAAAGCAGAACAACTCGGAACTCTAATTCTGATCGCTTCTCTAGCAATATCAGCGGCGATCGCAGCAATGCTAGCAGTATACACCAGCCGTGCGATCGCCCGCCCCCTAGAAGCCACCACCCTCATCGCTCAGCGAGTTACACAAGAATCCAACTTTGACCTACAAGCACCAGTCACTACTTCCGACGAAGTAGGAATGCTAGCAATTTCGCTCAACGAACTCATTCAGCGGGTAGCAGAATATACAGAAGACTTGCAGGAAGCAAAAATAGCAGCCGAAGCAGCCAACCGCTCCAAAAGTGCATTTTTAGCTAACATGAGCCACGAACTTCGCACGCCTCTAAATGCGATCATTAATTACAGTGAAATGCTGCAAGAAGATGCTCAAGATTCCGGTTCTGAAGACTTTCTACCCGACTTAGAAAGAATTCAAACCGCCGGAAAACACCTGCTGGATATGATTAGCGACATCCTGGATATTTCTAAAATTGAAGCCGGTCACGTCACTCTTTATTTAGAAAACTTCGACGTAGCAA
>DMYK01000270.1:1180-6296 GCA_003483675.1 Microcoleaceae cyanobacterium UBA11344 | reverse complement strand
TACGCCGACCAGCCAAAAGTGCGACAAATTCTCCTCAACTTGCTCAGTAATGCGGCAAAATTCACCGAAAAAGGCGTCATTACTATCGGCGTTGAAAGAATTAAAATTGAAAAATCAAGACCGGCGAAACATCATAAAAATGATGAACTTTTATCGAGCTTAAATTACAATGCTCAAGTTTTAATCTTTCGAGTCAGCGATACCGGCATTGGGATGACAGACGAGCAATTGCAGCAGATATTCAAACCTTTTACTCAAGCTGATGTCTCGACTACTCGCAAGTACGGAGGTACTGGTTTGGGCTTGACAATTAGCCAACGTTTGTGTCAAATTCTCGGCGGCGAAATTAGTGTGGAAAGTCAGGATGGTAAAGGTTCAACTTTTACTGTCAGCCTCCCGGAACGGGTAATTATGCAAGTATGAAGTCAGGCACTCTCAGAGATTTTGTAACTGATTTAACGGATTAATTACTGAGCAGCGGATTCTCAACGAACAAATCAACCGGACATAATATGACTTTTACTGCCGCCCCAAAATTAAGTCTAACTCTGCCAGACCACACTCAATTACCTGACTCTGACGGCACTTTTGTGAAAAATCTCCAAGAACATCCTCAAAGCATACTGTTAACTGATTCAATTAAACCTGTATTGCAGCAATTGCATCCCGATGGACAATACTGCATTGGTCAAGATTCGGGTATTTACTGGCGACTGACTGAGCCGCTTGAGCGAGGTGCAGAAGCGCCAGACTGGTTTTATGTGCCTAACGTACCGCCTGCATTGAATGGTCAAATGCGGCGTTCTTACGTGTTGTGGCAAGAATATGTTGCGCCGTTAATTATATTAGAATTTGTTTCGGGGGACGGTTCAGAAGAACGAGACAATACTCCTTTGTCTTCTTCTGACAATGAAGGCGATCGCAAAGCGGGCAAGTTTTGGATTTACGAACAGGTGATTCGTCCGGCATTTTACGGCATTTATGAAGTTGAAAAAGCTAGCATTGAATTGTATCATTTAGTTGAAAATGGCTTTGAATTATTAGCTGCCAATGAACGGGGACACTACCCAATTAGTCAAATGGGAGTTGAGTTGGGAATTTGGCAAGGCGAATATCTCAATGTAGAATTGCCGTGGCTGCGCTGGTGGGATTTGCAAGGAAATCTGTTGTTAATAGGTGAAGAACGCGCTGAGAGAGAACGCCAGCGAGGCGATCGATTAGCTGCACAATCGGAGAGAGAACGCCAGCGAGGCGATCGATTAGCTGCACAATTGCGATCGCTCGGAATTGAACCGGAAGCTTAAAGTAAAAGTATTAATCTCATACTTGACAGAGGAGGTTATTTTATGCTAGTTTATCAGACAACAAAAAACCCAGGTAGTAAAGCTCAGAAAAACTATTACGGGAGTTGATACGGTGGAAGTTCCTGTGTTGGGCGATCGAGAAATTATGCACCCTCCGGTGGGGCATTATCCGGCAGTTGTGTTAGCTTCACCTGTTACCAGTAAACCTTTTATGGTTGAGTTGGACACGGCTGTGAGAAAGATATAGCTTTATAAAATCACGGGAATGGTACTATTATAGAAGCCGCTGAAACAGCATTGCTTTTTTCCCAACCTATTAAAATTATAGCATGAGAATAATGATCCCCTTGTCATTATAAATAATTTAGCTATTACTGAAGTGTTCTAATGTTATATACTGATTTTTGATACCACTCTGTGTTCCCCTCTTTCTGATAGATTTCTGCGGCTTGATTGTAATCTTCAATGGCTCCGTTTTTATCTCCTAAATCAGAGCGAGCAATACCCCGGTTGTAGTAGGCATTAGCATATTTAGGATTAAGTTTAATCGCTTGATTGTAATCCTCAATGGCTCCATTTTGATCTCCTAAGTCAGAGCGAGCATTACCCCGATTATTGTAAGCAATAGCAAATTTAGGATTAAGTTTAATCGCTTGATCATAATCCTCAATGGCTCCTTTTTTATCTCCTAAGTCAGAGCGAGCATTACCCCGATTATTGTAAGCAATAGCAAATTTAGGATTAAGTTTAATCGCTTGATCATAATCCTCAATGGCTCCATTTTGATCTCCTAAATCAGAGCGAGCAAGACCTCGACTATTGTAGGCATTAGCAAATTTAGGATTAAGTTTAATCGCTTGATTGTAATCCTCAATGGCTCCTTTTTTATCTCCTAAATCAGAGCGAGCAAGACCCCGATTTCTGTAGGCATTAGCAAATTCAGGATTAAGTTTAATGGCTTGATTATAATCCTCAATAGCTCCATTTTTATCTCCTAAGTCAGAGCGAGCATTACCCCGATTATTGTAAGCAATAGCAAATTTAGGATTAAGTTTAATCGCTTGATCATAATCCTCAATGGCTCCATTTTGATCTCCTAAATCAGAGCGAGCAAGACCTCGACTATTGTAGGCATTAGCAAATTTAGGATTAAGTTTAATCGCTTGATTGTAATCCTCAATAGCTCCCTTTTTATCTCCTAAATCAGAGCGAACCTTACCCAATCCGAGGTAGGCTTCAGCATATTTAGGATTAAGTTTAATGGCTTGATTATAAGCCTCAATAGCTGCTTTATTATCTCCTAAATGAGAGTGAACATGACCCAGGTTTTTATAAGCTTCAGCAAATTTAGGATCAACTTGAATAGCTTTTTTGTAATTTGCAATTGCTCCTTGTTGATCTTCTAAATCATGGTTAGCATCACCCATGTTGTTATAAGCCTCGGCAAATTTAGGATCGACTTGAATAGCTTTAGTGTAATCCGCAATAGCTCCCTGTTTATCTCCTAAATCATAACGAACAAGACCTCTTTTGTTGTAAGCATCCGCACTGTTTGAATCAAGTTGAATGGCTTGAATATAATCTGTAAAATGTTTTTGTTTATCCTTTAATTCGGGGTCTTGGTGAGGATAAAATAGAAAAAAACTGACAGAAAGAACCGCAGCTATTCCACCTAAAGTCAATATCTGCTTAGGCAATTTTCGAGTTGGTAGAGAAGGAGTATTGAATGTAGGTGTGGCTGTTGGGCCAGGAGTTAGCGGAGAAAAAGTCGCGTATGTAGGTGTAGGTGTCGCCGTAGGAGTCGGCTGATAAGGAATCGCGTATGTAGGGGTAGGAGTCGGGCTAGGTGCCGGCGAACTAACAGCCTTGGGTGTGCTAGCAAGCGGCAAAGGAATTTGGACAGGAATATTAGATTGTCCCCCTGACATTGGCGGAAACGGATCGCGTCCCTGCAATTGTATTTTCCTCTCACACCAAGGACAACGGCTCAAATGTCCCCCATACCGATGCTCAGAATTCACCAGACAACTCACCAAATCTTTTTCTGCTTCATCTAATGCCTTCACCCAACTCCGCGCATCAGGCCGCGCTTGGGGGTTATTGTGCCCATCCTCAAAACAGCGTACAAACAACTGCCGCAGCGTCGGATGCAACACCTCAAACCTTACTGCCATTGGCTTATGGTTATAAGGCACTTTCTTGGTTCCGTGGGGAAAATGCCCTGCTAAAATCCGCTTCTCCGTTGGTGGTGGTTCTCCACTTCCTTGATACACTCCCACAAAAGGGTGCTCCCCTTCCATCAACAACTGAAAAATCAACACCCCTAATCCAAACAAATCATGTTCCGGCGTGCGGTCATAATCTGCAAACTTTTGACCCTGAAGTTCCGGCGGCGTGTACTCTGGTTTCCCCACACGACAGCGATAAACTTTACCCTTTTGCAAATCACGAACCTGAAAGGAATCCGTATCTACCAGCGTTACCATCGCTGTGTCATAAACCAAGATATTCGACTCATTCACATCACCAATGACATACTGTTTCGCGTGTAAAGCACTCATCGCGGCTGCAAAGTTTCGCGCCGTGCGGTGCAAGGAGAGATAATTGAAACCGAGATTTTTCTCGCGGCGAGTTTTAGGGCTGTAGTAATCGTGGATGGGTCGCACTTGCTGCATCGACACTCGCGGCATGAGGAAGCCAATGATTTGCTGACTACCATTGATAGAAAGTAGTAAATCAACCGGCCAAGCAATCGAGACACACCCGTGAGATTTTGCTACTGAGTCATCAGGGGGGTTAGTCAACATTACTCGAAGTTTGTCACTATCAATATCTTTTAGCTTGTTGGCGTGATAAACTTTCGCCACCAGTGACGCATCTGGAGGGTATGGGTGAATTGCCCCTTCACCACCACGAGCTATCTCAGACCCCAGATTAATCACTTGTCCATCAGACTGACGCTTGACTTGCATACTAATTCCCCACCACAACCCTCTACAATCCTAACATTCTTTTTACTTCTGCTAACGGCACAGAAGGCCGATTTGCATCTTCCTGTTTTGCCGCCCTCAAATTCATCAAATCTTCCATATCAACAATTAATGCTTGCAGTGCTGCAAATTCTGCGTAAGGTATCACTGCAAATTCTTTTTTGCCATTTTTGGTAATAAACTGAGGATGTAACGGAATCATCGATATTTCCTCCGGTTTTGGACGCACCCCGACCAAAGAAACCGGGTTTTTACTGAATCTACGATGCTCTAACAAAGTTTTTTCGTAAAAACCCCGGTTTCTGGAATCCCATGCTTAAGTCCAGTTTTCGATGTTTGACGCGGTGGATCACCCGAAACATCTTCCTTAATTTAAAATAAAATTCGGCTTTATACTTCCGATGAAAAAGATTTTAAATATGGGATGCGATCGGCTTAAACTAAACTTCGTACTTCATCAAACAGAACCCCATCCGGGCTTTTGCAGGGGAACTTGTTCATCTAATTGAGAATGAGATACTCCACTCATGCTAGCTGACAGCCATTGGAACATCTCCTGAAAATTCAGCCCTGTTAACTTCATAGGTGGGCGGACGACAATTTGACTGAGGCGAGTCATATTCACCCCTTCTACACCCACAGCAAAGAAAGCAACTTTTTTTCTAGCTTCCTCATCCCGAATCCGTTGGGCCGCCCGATTGACAACTTCATTGTCACTGGGTGAACCATCTGTAATCATAAATATCCAAGGGCGATAATAATTGATTGCATTTGCCTTATACGAGGCTTTTCGCGCTTGAAGAATGTCTAAAGCTTTGTCAA
>DMYK01000270.1:0-1116 GCA_003483675.1 Microcoleaceae cyanobacterium UBA11344 | reverse complement strand
ACTCTCAAAAGTCACAATAGCTACTTCAACGCGCTTCTTGGCTAAGTCATCTTTATTCAGCTCGTCTCTGAAGATGCGTAATCCGTCATTTAAGGCATTAATCGGTGCGCCGTCCATAGAGCCGGAAACGTCTAGTAACAGGATACAGGGACAGCGTGGCTCTGGATTGTCGGCAAAGTCTACGGCTTCCTCAAGTGTTCGGGATTCGGACATGGATCTATAATAAATATTTGAATAATATCATATCAAATTTTGGAAATTTTTCAGCGCTCCGATGACGCGCTGCCGACTATTATAATTAATTACAAGGCACATTACCACACTCTATTTACAGTTTTTTTCCTAACATTACTTTTGCCATTATACCAATTTAATGGGTCGTTGCACATATCTCGATCCCCCTAAATCCCCCTTAAGAAGGGGGACTTTGATAAGATTCCTGTCCCCCCCCGAATGTAGGGGCGGTGCCCCCCGTGCCCGCTCTTGGTTAGGGGGGGATCAGATTCTATGCAGCCTCATAAAAAATTGGTATAACGGAGGTCAGGAAGTTCGGCAACGGATTCTGTTAGATTGACGGTTAAATTGCATAGTAATCCCCACCACAACCCTCTCTAATCATAACATTCTTTTCACCTCTACTAACGGCACTGAATACTGATTTGCATCTTCCTCTTTGGCCGCCCTCAAATCCATTAAATCTTCCCGATCGGCAATTAATTATTGCAGTGCTGCAAATTCTTTGTAAGGTATCACTGCAAATTCTTTTTTGCCGTTTTTAGTAATAAACTCAGGATGTAACGGAATCGATATTTCCTCCAGTCTTGGACGCACTCCGACCAAAGAAACCGGGTTTTTACCGAGTCTGCGATGCTCTAATGAAGTTTTTTCGTAAAAAACCCCGGTGGTTGAGCGAAGTCGAAACCCTGGAATCCCATGCTTAAGTCCAATGTGGCAAAGGTTTGAGATTCTTCAGTTCCTTCGCTTCTCTCAGGACTCAGAATGACATAATTATGTTGTTAGTGCACCCAGGACTATTTTCGATCACTTTCGGCTTAAACTCAACTTGGTAATTCATCAAACAGAACCCCATCCGGCGGGCGAGTTCAGGGGGACTTG
>DMYK01000224.1:4094-7413 GCA_003483675.1 Microcoleaceae cyanobacterium UBA11344 | reverse complement strand
TCAAAAAATCAACTAGCTATACTGCTGATTGACATCCACATCCAAATTAAACAGCAATTGCAAAGTCTGCATTGCTTGTCGCCTCGCCTCAATGTCTTGTTGAGCGCGCAACTGCACCATCGGATCGTGCAAAATTTTATTCACAATCCCTCTTGTTAAAGATTCAATCACATCTTGATGTTTCTCAGAAAACTCAGAGCCCAGACGTGATAAAGCTTTTTCTAATTCTTGTTCGCGAATCAATTCTATCTTATCCCGCAAACAGCTAATAGTGGGAACAGTTTCCAGACTGCGCCACCAGACATCAAAAGCCTCTACTTCCTGTTCTAGCAAGCCCTCAGCTTCCATTGCCATTTGGCGGCGGGTTTCGTGATTTTGAGCTACCACTGCTTTTAAGTCGTCCACATTAAACGACTTCACATTAGCGAGTTCCTTCACATCAGAATCGACGTTGCGCGGCACAGAAATGTCCACCAACATCAAAGGGCGATCGGGTGCTAAAACCGTTGCTAATTTAGCTTTATTTAAGAGCGGATCGGTAGCAGCCGTACTGGTAAAAACCAAGTCAGATTCAGCAATTACTGGCATCATTTCCGAGAGCAGATGCAAGTGTAATGGAGCATCTTTAAACAGGCTCGCCAACTCTTCAGCACCGCGCATCGATCGATTTACGATCGCAATATGGCTAGCTCCTTTGGAAAGCAAATGCTGCACCAAAAGTCGGGACATTTTGCCAGCACCGATAATCGCAATCCGGCTGCTTGCTAAATGCTGACCTTTGAGTTGAGCCAGTTCCGCCGCCGCCGAAGAAATCGAAACTGCACCGGTACCGATGCTAGTTTCTGTCCGAACTCGTTTCCCTGCTGTCAGAGCTTGCTTGAGCAAGCGCTCCAAAATTCTGCCGACACCTTTATACTGCTGAGCGAGTTTGTGAGTTTGTTTCACCTGAGCTAAAATTTGCCCTTCTCCGAGCACCAAACTGTCGAGGCCAGAAGCAACTCGCATCAGGTGCATCACCGCATCTTCGTGCAGCAAAATGAACAGGTGGGGTCGCAAAGACTGCAAAGGAACTTTACTACATTCGGAAAGGAATTGATTGACTTCCCGCACACCAGGTTCTGACTCGCTGGTAACAATATAAATTTCTAAGCGGTTGCAAGTGCTGAGAATAGCAACCTCTTGAATATGGGGGTAGCTACGCAATTGGGCGATCGCCCCTTCAATCTTCTGCTCTGGAATGCTCAGTTTTTCGCGAACTTCAACCGGCGCTGTTTTGTGGCTAAGACCTACGACTGCAATATTCATGTTTGTCATTTGTCACTATTTATTTTTACTTGTCAACAGTCACCTGTTATTAGTTATTAGTTGATCGCTAATGGCTAATAACTGGTGACAGTCAACAGCCAACAGCCAACTGTCAACTGTCAACAGCCAACAGTTAACTGTTAATTAATGACTACTTCAATTGCAGAGATTTCGGGTGGTCAAACATATGGATTGTATCCACAAACCGAGCAGTTTTCGACTGAGAAGAAATTACCAAACTTTCAGTACGAGCGCCGCCACCAAAGAAGCGAACTCCATCCATCAGCGTTCCGGGAGTAATTCCGCAAGCTGCAAACAGAACTGTTTCCCCAGATGCCAATTCTTCAGCATTGTAAATCTTGTCTGGGTCTGTGATGCCCATTTCTGTAAGTCGAGCGATATTGCTCTCTTTGCTTTCACCGATCAAACCAGTTTTGACAACAGCCGGATCGTAAATTAACTGCCCTTGGAAGTGACCGCCCAAACAGCGCATTGCTGCTGCTGAAATCACCCCTTCGGGTGCTGCACCAATACCCATAAGTGCGTGGATATTAGAACCAGAAAACGCACAAGAAATCGCTGCTGAAACGTCGCCGTCGCTGATCAGCCGAACTCTTGCACCCGCTTGCCGGATTTCATTAATTAAATCTTTGTGCCGGGGGCGATCCATGACCACCACCACCAAATCCTCAACACCGCGGCCGAGGCAATCAGAGATAATTTTTAGGTTTTGGGTTGGCGTCTTGCGAATATCTACATGATTTTTGGCAGCCGCAGGAGCAGCCAATTTGTTCATATAGAAATCGGGAGCAGCAAACAAACCACCTTTGTCAGAGATTGCCAAAACTGCCATCGAACCGTTTTGACCGTAAGCAACCAGGTTAGTACCTTCGCAGGGGTCAACAGCGATGTCAATTTCGATCAATTCATCTACGTTGCAGAAATCTTTGGCATCTTCGCGGGTACAAATACCTACTTGTTCGCCGATGTAAAGCATGGGTGCGTCGTCGCGTTCGCCTTCGCCGATCACGATGCGGCCGCGCATATGAATTTTGTTCATCCGCTCCCGCATGGCTTCTACAGCCACTCTGTCGGCTTCATCTTTCTCGCCTTTGCCCATCAATCGAGCTGAGGCGATGGCGGCCTGCTCAACTACTTCGATAATCTCTAAACCGATTACATTGTCCACGAACTATATCCTCCCAACTGAGTCCTGCGTGCCTTGTGCTTTTTTGCACTCCCAGCCATCAAGTTTATCAGAGGCGGGGCTCTGTGCGAGCTCCATCAGTCGCTCAGTTTGTGTTAACTTTTGCTTCTTTGAGCCTGGGGCTGCAAAACTTGGTCAAACAAGCTCAAGGATTGATCCCTCGAATGCTGGGATTCTACAAGGGCGATCGACTTGTTTGAGGCCAGTCGCCAGACAGAGTGCGGTTAAATCGGTTAAAATTCGTCATATCATTATTCCAGATCGCAAGAAAGCTTTCTCCCGACCCAAGTTCGGGGAAAAACTAGAGTTGGACTAAATAGCAAAAAAGTTTACTCAAGTTAGTCATACTTAACTTGACTGGTTAACCATTCTGGGTGGTATAATTACATCAGTGCCGAAAACCAAGGCTTAATTATCTGGTTTGTAAACCACAGTTTTGTCAAAAATGACCAGCCTGTTACAAGGTCGAACGGGAGTCCGCGTTTCCTTAAATTGGTTGAAAATATTGGATGACTCATGGCTAAAAGCTTCAACTAAAATTAATTCGATTAGGGCGATGCTCCACCCGAATTAACGCCTGTGGACAACAAGGAGCCGACTCCCTTGGGTGAAGCAGGAAGCAGACCAGACCGGAGCAATCCCGATTGAATGGTGAGACTTAAATAAGTTTAGCCAAGTTTTGTGTAGCAGTTGATAATGTTGGAGCAATAGGAAATGATGATGAAAGCCCAAGATATTATGACCACAGAAGTGGTCACCATTCGCGGTTCAGCAACGGTAGCTGAAGCGGTGGCGATGATGAACGAC
>DMYK01000224.1:2146-4047 GCA_003483675.1 Microcoleaceae cyanobacterium UBA11344 | reverse complement strand
GATATTGTCTATAAAGTAGCAGCCTACGGAGTAGACCCGAAAAAAGTCCGCGTCTTCGAGATTATGACCAAACCGTGCATTACGGTGAATCCTGACTTGGGTGTGGAATACGTGGCTAGATTGTTCGCGAATACCCACATCCGCCGGGCTCCGGTGATTAAGGACAAGCTGGTCGGCATTATTTCGGTAACGGATATCTTGACAAAAAGCGATTTTCTTGAGAAGCCGAAGAGTCTTGTATTTGAGGAAGAAATAGAAAAGGCGATCGCAGAGGCTAGGACTATTTGTGCCGAAAAAGGAGTTACTTCCAAAGAGTGCGCGGTAGCTTGGGATATTGTAGAGGAAATGCAGGCTGAGGCTTCTCACCAGCGATCGCAGAAGCTTGAAAAAACCGCTTTTGACGAGTATTGCGAGGAGAATCCCGACGCAGCCGAAGCCCGGATGTACGACAGCTAAGTTGGTGATTAGTCATTAGTTATTGGTGATTGGTCATTAGTTATTGGTGATTAGTTGCTAGCTGTTAGCTGATGTTATTTGTCCGCCAGCTTTATGCCACAGTTATTAGTTTTTAGCTGCTGACTCATAACTAATGACTGCTGACTCATAACTAATGACTGCGTTTATGCAATTGCTTGAATGAACTGGCGGCTTTCTTTGGTTGGATTGTTGACCGATCGCACTTACGGGATTTGCTGTCATTGCTGCTGAAGCATAGGGCTGGCGTAACCGCTAATCATCAGTTTTTCCTGAAGAAATAGTCGATCGAACAGTTTCTAGGTGAGACTTAGCTGTTGCGGGCGATCGCCTATCTTAAGTCAGAGATGTGATTAAGTACATCGCACAGCAGAAAATGTTTGTAATTAGGTCTTGCTTTTTTTGTCGATCTTTTTGTCGGAGTTTGGTCAATTGCTATAGGGCTAGTCAAGATATTCTTTTAAAATGCTGTTGCGGTTGGGATGGCGCAACTTTCGTAAAGCCTTAGCCTCAATTTGCCGAATCCGCTCGCGGGTAACATTAAATCTATTGCCGATTTCCTCTAGACTCTTCTCGCGGCCATCATCCAAGCCGAATCGCATCCGAATAATGTCACCTTCGCGGGGTTTGAGGCTGGTGTTTAAGACGCTTTCTATGTCTTGCCACCGGTTAATTTTGAAAATGTAATCTTCTGGTGTTTCCCCATCGAATTCAATCAACTCTCCCAATGTAGAACTTTCCTCCTCACCCATTCTAGTATCTAAAGAAATGATAGGCAGAGCCGATTGAATAACCAAGCGCAATTTTGCAGTTGTCATTTCCAAACAATCGGCGATTTCTTCCATCTTGGGAATGCGACCCAATTCTTGAGAAAGCAGCTTGGTAATTTTCTTAACCTCGGAAATTGTTTGCCACAAGTGAACTGGTAGCCGGATGGTGCGGGAATGGTTGTCGATCGCCAGCATAATTGCCTGAAGAATCCACCAATTCGCGTAGGTGGAAAACCTGTAGCCCTTCCTGCAATCAAACTTTTCTACAGCCCTGATTAAACCCAGATTTCCCTCCTGAATCAAGTCTAAGAAATCCAGCCCTCTATTTTGATATTTTTTAGCGATTGAGACTACAAGCCACAAGTTAGACTCTACCATTTTGTCTTTAGCTTTTCGGCATCCCTCTAATTCTAACTCAGCAATTTTTCGAGCTAATTCAATCTCTTCCTCAGCTTTGAGCATGGGAAATCGACGGATTTCTTGCCGATAAACGCGAAGCGAATCTGGCGGTATACGGTCTTCTTTAAATTTGATGCTGTCAGGAATAGTTTGATGCAAAGCTTCATTAAATTCGTCAAAGTTGCTAAAGCCGTGATTTTTATGCAACTGTGCTAAGGAAAGATCGAAGAGCATTTTTAAATGAGAGTTTGTCGGACT
>DMYK01000224.1:1739-2101 GCA_003483675.1 Microcoleaceae cyanobacterium UBA11344 | reverse complement strand
CGGTTGATCATGGATAAAGTCAGAGTTTCTCCATGCTGAAAGAGAACGATCGCAGGCATCGGTAAAAGTTGATTAATCTCGCGGATAATGCCGTCAAGTTGTTCGATAGTGTACGCGCTCCTCCGCAGTGCGATCGCGAAAAACAAGTACGAAGTAAAAAAGGCACTCTCGCCGCTCCTAGTATCAAATTCGACAAACTGGTCATTATCTGCAATTTCTGTCCCGGTAAACTGGAANNACCGACAGCCATTCATTTAAGAGAGCTTTTTGAAAGTTTAGCTTTTGATCTATGTCAAAACTCGCAATAAAGTTATCCGAAGTATTGGGATAAAATTGACTCGTTCTGTCACTGCGGTAGCCAA
>DMYK01000224.1:724-1723 GCA_003483675.1 Microcoleaceae cyanobacterium UBA11344 | reverse complement strand
CGGGCGTTATCCGCTAGTTTTCCCTTGGCAAAACTACTTAAAGCTTGATTAATAGATGCTTTGGCTTGTTGTTCGCTGACGCTCATTTAATCACCAACCAGGTAATCAGTTCAAAATCCGTTGTTGCTTTAACCTGATGCGCTTGTTCAACCAATACAGCACGGCGGCTAGACAGCAGATTTCCGATGCTCCGCTTCTTGTAAATATCTGCAATTGAATCAACCGCCCGCTTGAGCAAATCGTTATACAAACTCATGTCAAATCCGTTATTAGTTTGTCGATCGAACAAGTTGCACAACTCTTCATAGGGAACAGTACGCCCCGCACACAGCAACCGATATATTTCAAGTATTTGTTTGGGTTGAGCAAAAGTTAATCGCACTTCCTTATTTTCGCGCACATAAACTACAAAATATGGTTGCAGCGGGTTGACGGTTTTATTATCAAGAGAATCGCCTTTCTGTTTGAGGCAAAAAATTACGCCCGGAGCAATTATCGGGTACTCCGAGTTAGTTGGAACTACTGCATAGAGTCCTAAAGGAGCATCTTGCAGTAGTTTGCGGTTGCTCTCAATGTATTTTGCCAGTTCCATTCGGAAATCATCGAGAGTGAATTCCGTTAGGGCGACACTTTCGGTGAAATCTTCGAGATCCAGCACCTCATCTCTCAATCGCAGCAACTGCTTGTCGCGGTATTTCAAATCACTCTCAATCAGTTCTTGAATCTCAAGAGCCTCCAGCAGGTTATCTTCAAATGTACCAGCAATGTCCGCTAAAGTCATCCGTGCTTCTACTCGATTTTTCAGATTGATGTATTGATCCAAGTCCTCTGTCGGCCAAAAATTAATTAATTGTACGGTATGGTTGGGGCTGCCAATGCGATCGCACCTACCGAACCGCTGGATAATTCGGACTGGGTTCCAGTGTATGTCGTAGTTAATCAGATAATCGCAATCTTGTAAATTTTGCCCTTCAGAAATACAATCTGTGGCAATTAATA
>DMYK01000224.1:0-615 GCA_003483675.1 Microcoleaceae cyanobacterium UBA11344 | reverse complement strand
CACCAAAGCTAAGTTAATTTTCAGTTCTACTGTTGCCCATTCCCGCAATCCTTCGTATAGATAAACTGCCGTATCTGCAAAGGCAGTAAAGACTAAAACCTTGCGATTTGGTTGGCCATGCTTGTTAATTGTAGGATTCCTAACTTTCTCGGCGATCAGTNNCTTGGCATCGCGTTCAACAGAAATGCTTTGGGCAGAATTGTAAAGATTTTTAAGCTGTTCCTTGTCGCGTTTCAGGTCTTTTAACCACGTTTCGACATCGAGGTGCGCCATTTGAAATATCAGCTTTTGACCTACTTGCATGGCATCTTGCAACTCTTCATCGTCGCAGTCTTCAATCATTAAATCGCTGAAAATAACTGTCTGGTTAGCGTCGCGAGATTGCTGCAATTGCTGAAATTTTTGAAGTTTTTTCTCTAGATATTCAATTTTGTTAATTGTGCGATCCATTGTCAGCCCAAAGGAACGGATGGAGCTTTCTAAGCGTTTCAGGAAATTGACTTTCATCATGCCAATTAAACACCGTTCGCGATCGCTCTGTTTGAAATTTCGCACTCTTTTATTTTCATACACTGAACGGTATGGCGACAGGACATATTTTGAAGGGTTGAATAG
>DMYK01000581.1:4076-8842 GCA_003483675.1 Microcoleaceae cyanobacterium UBA11344 | reverse complement strand
AAAATTGCGATCGCCAATGCCAAAGTAGCTTACCAGAAGTATAAAGAGATCGTAGCGAGCGATCGCTGGCAAGCATTAGCAGCCAAGGGAGCAAAAGTGCAGCGCTTGCTGTGGGCGAGTACCAGCACCAAAAACCCCAACTACAGCGATGTGATGTACGTCGATGAATTAATCGGCCCCGACACCGTGAACACTTTGCCGCCGAACACCGTTGAGGCTTGTTTCGATCACTGCGATGTCGCTCCCCGGATTGAGAGCAATGTAGAAGAAGCTTACAGGCTGATCGAAAGTCTCAAAGATCCAGACATCGACATCAACTTGGACAAAGTGATGGCAGACTTGCTCTTGGACGGGATTGAGAAATTCGTCAGCCCCTTCCAATCCCTGATGGATTCCTTGGCAGAGAAAGTACAGAAGCTCTCACCCGTGTAGTCAGCCCATTTGGTATCGGTAAGGGCAGAAACTCTCAGGAGTCATAATACATAATCATTGTGGCTCCTGATTCCTGAGAAATTGTCCGTCTCCCATTATTGACGAGGCCGAGATTATGGAAAATTTGTGTACGAACGTACACAATTCCCTTGTCAAAGAATATCAAATTCCCAATCCTTGATTTTTCATCCCGAACGGAAGAGGAAATTTTATGTTATCAACTCATACCATTCAACAAAGCGAGGACGGCAACGCCCAACTGGATATCGCGGAACGGGCTAGGCTTCAAGAACTTGAATCCATTGTAGAAAATGGACTTCAGACATTTTACGAAGTCGGCAAAGCCCTTGACGAGATCCGAGAACAAAAATTGTACAGGGAAACTCACAAGGCTTTATGGGAGATCAAGTAAATACATGAGAGGTTAAAAACAAAATGCTTCTCTCTTTCAAGACGAAATTAAAACCGAATAATCGGCAGATGACGCAATTCCGTCAACACTGTGGAGTTGCCAGACACGCTTATAACTTTGGGAATGCCATCATTCTTGATGTTTTGAAACAACGAGAAACCGACAAATCGGTTAAAGTTCCCAGTGCGATTGACTTGCACAAGCGGTTAATTGCTGAAATTAAGCCGTCCAACCCCTGGTACTACGAATCATCCAAAGCAAGTCCTCAACAGGCACTAGCAGAAGTGAGGACAGCTTGGGATAGATGCTTCAAAAAAGTTTCAGCACAGCCTAAATTCAAGAAAAAAGGCAAGTCTAAAGACTCTTTTTATCTGGAGCAAGGCACTAAAGCCAAACCAGCAATTCGTAATGACGGAAAACGAATCAAGCTCCCTAAAATTGGCTGGGTACTTTTGCATGAACCTTTGCCAATTAGTGCAGTGCATAATTGTGTAATCAGCCGTCAAGCCGATAGTTGGTTTGTCGCTATCAAATACGAAGTTAAAAAACCCGCAGTACCCGCGAATCGACCGTCTGTCGGCGTTGATATTGGTATCAAGGAACTGGCTGTAACCAGCGATGGTAAAGTCTTTCCCAATCCCAAAGCTTATCGAAAGATGAGCAAAAAGATGAAATATTTACAGCGCTCAGTCAGTCGCAAGGTCAAAGGTTCTAAGAACCGATTAAAGGCGATTCGATTACTAGGTCGGCATCACGCAAAGATTGGTAATATCAGGAAAGATGCAATTCATAAACTCACTAACCACCTCGCTAAGAACCACAGCGTCGTAAAGATTGAAGATTTGCATATCAAAGCTTTCCTGAAAAACCATAAGCTAGCAGGAGCGATTGCCGACTGTGGAATGTACGAGTTTAAGCGTCAATTGGAATACAAAACTGAGAAGTTTTCTAGCCAATTAATTCTAGTTGATCGTTTCTTTCCCAGCTCTCAGATTTGTTCTGAATGCCATGTGCATCGCCATAAGATACCACTGAAAAGCCGCGTTTACCAATGTCCTAAATGTGGTTATTCTGAAGACAGAGATTTGAATGCAGCTAAAAATATCGAACGATGGTTTGAAGGAATTCATATTCCGATTCGTTCGGATCAAACGGTAAGTTCTACCGAGATTGCTTGTGGAGCAGACAAACCTCTCAAGAGTCATCTTGAGACTGTGGTGAAACAGGAAGTAAGCATCGAAACCACCCATGTTCAGTTAAGTCTAGACTTGGGTAGTTTTGAGTAGGTCTTATAGAACGGAAATTCGTCTGGCGGTTGAGAGAAGAAAAATTCGAGAAGAAGTTAGATCTGAACTCAAAGCCGAATATGAAGAGCAGATCAACTCCCTGACCGAACAACTAGCGGAAATGACAAAAAACTATCAAGCTGTATTGGCAAGACTCACAGCTCTAGAAGGGGCAAAATAGAAAATGGTGACAATTCTTGAAAACCCACTGCGCGTCGGTTTGCGAAAAGAACGAGTGCCGGAACCACAAATTCTGGTAATCTTCGGAGCTTCCGGGGATCTCACAGGGCGCAAACTCGTACCAGCAATTTATCAGATGAAGCGCGATCGACGTTTACCACCGGAAACTACCGTCGTGGGAGTGGCGCGCCGCCCTTGGAGTCACGATTACTTCCGAGAGCAAATGCGCGAAGGCATCGAAGAATTTGGTGGCGGCATTGGTAATGAAGAATTTTGGCAAGTTTTTGCTCAGGGTTTGTTCTACTTTCCCGGCGACATAGACAACCCCGAAAGCTATCAAAAACTCAAAGCCTTCCTAGAAGAACTCGACCAACAAAGGAGAACCCGCGGCAACCATATATTTTATCTTTCCGTTTCCCCCAACTTCTTTCCAGAAGCCATTCGCCAACTGGGGGCAGCTAAAATGCTCACAGACCCGATCCGGCACCGCTTAGTAATCGAAAAACCCTTCGGCCGCGACTTAAATTCAGCAAAAGCCCTAAATCGAGTAGTCCAGCAAGTTTGCCAAGAACAGCAAGTTTACCGGATCGACCACTATTTAGGGAAAGAAACCGTTCAGAATCTGATGGTGTTCCGGTTTGCGAATGCGATTTTTGAACCGCTGTGGAACCGCCAATTTGTCGATCACGTACAAATTACAGTGGCAGAAACAGTAGGCGTAGAAGACCGGGCAGGTTACTACGAATCCTCTGGAGCTTTGCGGGATATGCTGCAAAACCATTTGATGCAGATTTTTTGTCTGACAGCGATGGAACCGCCAAACTCGCTAGACGCTGACAGCATCCGCACCGAAAAGATGAAAGTTCTGCAAGCAACACGCTTAGCTGACTTGCAGAACTTAGAGAATTCCGCCATCCGCGGCCAGTATTCCGCCGGCTGGATGAAAGGCAAACCAGTGCCCGGATACCGCACCGAACCAGGAGTGAATCCTAACTCGATGACCCCAACCTTCGTGGCGATGAAATTTATGATAGACAACTGGCGCTGGCAGGGAGTGCCTTTTTACCTACGCACCGGGAAGCGGTTGCCGAAAAAAGTCAGCGAAATTGCGATTCAGTTTCGCGAAGTGCCGCTGTTAATTTTTCAGTCTGCTGCTCAACAAACTACCCCCAACGTTTTGACAATGCGCGTGCATCCCAATGAGGGGATTTCACTGAGGTTTGAGGCGAAAATGCCGGGGCCAGATTTGCGGACGCGGACGGTGGATATGGATTTCAGTTACGGTTCTTCCTTTGGGGTGACTTCCTCCGATGCTTACGATCGACTTTTGATTGACTGTATGTTGGGCGACCAAACCTTGTTCACTCGTTCTGATGAAGTCGAAGAAGCTTGGCGCGTTGTCACACCAGCACTCATGGCCTGGGAAGCACCGAGCGATCCGGCACTGGTGCCTCAGTATGAAGCAGGTACCTGGGAACCCGCCGAGGCAGAACTGCTAATTAATCGAGACGGCCGTAAGTGGCGGAGACTTTAAAAGTCATTGGGCATGGGGCATCGGGCATGGGGCATGGGGCATGGGAGAGTGGGGGAGTTGCCCAATCACCAATTACCAATCACCAATTCCCAATTACCAATTACCGCGGCTCAAATCTCGATTGACAACTGCCGTACCGCCAACAGTCAACAGTCAACAGTCAAAAGTTAACAGTCAAATAAAAAAGGAGAAAAAAACCGATGACTATGACACCGATGAAAGCTCCGCCTCTAGTTTCGTTGCAAAGTCCTAAAGATGTTTCGATCGACCAAATCGAAGCCGAATTAGCTCAAATCTGGGAAAGTTACAGAGAATCTGGGTCGAAAGGCGATCGGACGATCGCCAGCAGAGCCACAACCTTCACCTTCGTAGTCTACGAGCCCGAAGAAACCCAGCAGCTATTAGCGGATCTAGGGTTTTACGACGGGCCGATCGACGGTATCACCGGGCCGATGACAGCATCCAGCATCAGAGCCGCTCAAAAAGCCTACGGCTTACCGAGGACAGGCAAAGCCAATGCAGAATTGCTCGCCACCTTGCGAGAAGAAGCAGCTCGCAAAAATTCCACAGGCAGCAAATTAGGCTCAACAGGTTTCGGTTCAGGAGGTTCCGCCGTAGCTGATGCGATAGTCGTGGCTAATCCCTGCCGGATTATTGCCCTATGTCCGAACATCGGAGAAGATACCGGCGTACAGGCACAAGTCGCCGCCTATTGTCCCGTTCACAAAGGCGGGAGCGGGAACCTGATCTGCTGCGAGTACATTACACTCAGGGGCACCGAAGCCGCCCTAGAACGAGTGAGTGGCATCGTGACAGCCCTAACGATCGCGGATTTGCCGACACTGCTGTGGTGGAAAGCGACACCGGATGCCGATCGAGACTTGTTCCAGAGGTTAGCAGCCACAAGCAGTTCAGTGATTAT
>DMYK01000581.1:971-3926 GCA_003483675.1 Microcoleaceae cyanobacterium UBA11344 | reverse complement strand
GATCGAGTGACGATCGATTACGAACAGGACAATTCTACACAAGCGCTGATGTATTTGGGATGGCTAGCAAGCCGATTGCAGTGGCATCCTGTAGCATACAAGCAGGAAGAGGGCGACTACAAAATCAAGCGGATTCAGTTCGCAGGAGCAGATGGGCGGGTTGTAGAAGCAGAGTTGGCGGCCATTCCAACAGCGAATACAGGGGAAGTCCCTGGAGATTTGATAGCTTTGCGTTTAAATTCTACTAACAAGAAAGCAGACTGCGGCACGGTACTGTGTTCAGAAGCAGGAGGCTGTATGCGGATGGAAACACATGGCGGGGCTCAAACCGATCGATTTAACCAGGTGAGTCCCCTGTTCGATCAAGAGACAGAGCAGTTGCTGGGCCAGCACTTGCAGAGTTGGGGGCGCGACGTGCTGTATGAGGAAAGCTTGGCGGTGACGGCTCAATTGCTGAAATTAGCTAATTGACAGAAGAAGTAAGAAGTAAGTAAAGAAGAAAGAGTTAACATTCAGTAGGGCAGATATTACCTGCCCTAATTTCTTCTTCTCTTTTCTTCCTTCGCGCCCTTCGCGTCTTCGCGGTTCGTTAAATAGGTAAATTTTGTGCATAAGCTAGAACTATGGCATTAGTAATTGGAGGTGAACGGAGCGGGGTGGGGAAGACTACTGTAACGATCGCCCTTTTAGCTTATTTAATCCGTCGTGGCTTGAATGTCCAATCTTTTAAGGTAGGCCCAGACTACATCGATCCGATGTTTCATGCTTATGTCACGGGTCGCCCCTGTCGGAATTTAGACGCGATATTAACGTCTGAATCTTACGTGCAGAAGTGTTTTTATCGTCATATTCAAGATGTAAATTATGCCCTTGTTGAAGGGGTGATGGGACTATTTGATGGAGTGAGTAGAAGGAAGAGGGAAGAAGGTCCTTCGACTTCGCTCAGGGTACAAAGAATGCCCTTCGACTTCGCTCAGGGTACAAAGAAAGCAGAAGGAAAAGAAGAATTCAATTATGATTTTTCCTTTGCTTCTACGGCTCATGTTGCATCTTTGCTAAATTTGTCGATCTTGTTAGTAATAGATTGTAGTCGGCTGTCTGGTTCTGTGGCTGCGATCGCACATGGTTTTCGCTCTTTTGACAAAAACCTTAATTTCGCTGGTTTGGTGTTGAATCGGGTGGCGAGCGATCGACATTTGGAGTTGCTTCAAGATGCCCTAAAACCGCTCAATTTACCTGTTTTGGGGGTGCTGCGACGGGATGAGGCTGTGACTATTCCCGATCGCCATTTAGGCCTGATTCCTGCTGAGGAGTTGCCGAATCTTGATGCTGCGATCGATAAGTTGGCTGATTTGGCTGCTGTTAGTTTTGACTGGGAGCAACTTTTGCCAATGCTGGCGACAACTTCAAATGGGGGGGGTGAGGGGTCTGAGCAACTTTTGGGTAGGCACGGTCTCCCTACGGTTATCATAACACAAAAAAACGAGGCTGTCAACAGTTTGGTCGGAAAATTTTCGGTGCGAATTGCAGTGGCGCGCGATCGGGCTTTTAATTTTTACTATCAGGATAATCTTGATTTATTGGAAGAGTTGGGTGCGGAATTAGTATTTTGGAGTCCTCTTGATGATACTGTTTTTCCAGACCATGTGCAAGGGTTGTATTTTGGTGGCGGTTTTCCCGAAGTTTTTGCGAAGGAATTGAGCGGTAATATTGTAATTCGGGATGCTGTTAAAACTGCTATTTTTGCAGGAATGCCGACTTATGCCGAGTGCGGTGGTTTGATGTATTTGTGTGATTCCATTGTAGACTTTGATGGCAATTCTTGGGAAATGGTCGGAGTATTACAGGCTGCTGCTGCGATGGGAAAGCGTTTGACGCTGGGATATCGAGAAGCGGTGGCGGTGAGAGATAGTTCGGTGTTAGCTGCTCTTGATGAGGTTTGTGGACATGAGTTTCATCGATCGCACTTAACTGTGGAATCGACTAATCCAGTTTATCACAGTTGGAGGTACGGCAAGCGGGGTGAAGTTGAGCAGGTTGGTGAAGGTTGGGGAGTTTGTCAAGTGCATGGTTCTTATTTGCATTTGCATTGGGGTGCTCAACCTGATATTCCGGCTCGGTTTTTGCAGCGGTGTGCTGATTTTGATTGTAAGGGTGTTTTGGGCGATCGATTTACTAATTAGATTTTTTTCTTTAACCGCAGAGGGCGCAGAGGGCGCAGAGAAGAGAGACAAGAGAGGAATATCTGTATTAGAATGTTTTTGATGAAGTGAGCGAGGGGATTTTGGGATTTATGAGTACATCTGTTTCTGTTAGGCAATTGTCGGCGCAATGGGTGACACCGGAGTTTTTTCGGGGTTACGGTCAAGTTATTTTTGCGAGTGTTGATGGCAAGTCTTTTGATGCTGAGGATGCTCAGTTAAATTTGCATAATGGTATTCCTAGATTCTACATCATGCGGCTGGAAAATAAAGGTCGCAAGTTTCGCAAAATTACGCGACACGTTCAATGTACTCAGTGTTTGGGTTCTCTGGAAGGGCAGGATTGGTTGATTGCTGTTGCTCCTCCTTCTGATGGCTACAAACCGAGTTTGGAGGATGTTGTTGCTTTTCGGATTCCGGGGAATTGTTTTATTAAGTTGGAAGTGGGAACTTGGCACGCGGGGCCTTATTTTGATGCGGATTTTGTGGACTTTTACAATCTCGAATTGAGTGATACTAATGTAGTTGACCACTTCAGCTATGATTTTGTGAAACATCACAAGCTGGAATTTGAAATAGTCAGCAGTCATTAGCTATTAGCATAAGCTGTAAAGGTTTCACGGTGCAAGATGCCTGGTACTGTTTGGGTACGGGAAATATGTTGGATGTCGCTCACATTGCTGTTTGTTTTTGTCAGATGATGGAAATGGCTGAGATTTTCCCTGTTTTTAATATGGTGATTGTCAAGGATGCG
>DMYK01000581.1:0-927 GCA_003483675.1 Microcoleaceae cyanobacterium UBA11344 | reverse complement strand
TTGTGTTGAATACCGATGATTGTTATGATACAATTAAGAGGTGCGCTCTGGTTCGGTATGTGATTTCGCGGGGAAAGTTGCTGGCGGAAACTGAACCTTCTAAAATTAGTTTTTATTCTATTTGACAAATAACATCTGAAACTGTTAAACTATGAATCAAGGTGCTATTCCTGATGAGAGTCCGAGAAATTTGCCAGAGCAATTGCTCCTACAAGATGCTAAGGCTGGTAATTGTAGAGCAATTCAGGGTGGCCCTGACGATATACTAGGGGATGTTTCCAGACTGGTTGCCCTCTATGGAGGCAATTCAGAAGATTGGTACAAAATGACTAGCATTCAGGCTTTTACAATTAATGGAGCTTCCGTACAAATACACTGGTTTGAAAACGCGCAAATTTTGCAACAAGTTGAATTAAAGTTTAAACGACAATATCCTAAAATAGCACCTAAGAATTTATAGGTAGACAAGTTATGAGAATTCGCTGTATTGCTAATAATGGGGAACACCTACCGGAAAATTATATCGATCCGGCAAGAGGTTATACTAAAAAGGTTGAATTGCCGTTGACAGTTGGCAAGGAATATGTTGTCTATGCTATCCGAGCATGGCAGGGAGTAGTTTGGTACTATATTTGTGATGATAATTACAGCTATTATCCCATGCAGACCCCTGCACCGCTGTTTGAGGTTGTTGACAGCCGAGTTTCTAAGTATTGGCGGGTGATGCCTTACCCGAATGGCGTGTTGAGGATAGCGTTTGAACAGTGGTTTACTGACCCTTATTTTTATGATAAGCTAACGGATCAGGAAGAGGCGGAGGTGGAGATTTTTGATCAGGTTAAGGAATTGATGGATGCTGAGGATTTTGATTTGCCTCTGCTGGATGTGGCTGTTGAAAAGTTGCGGGAAACTGTCAGTGTTTGAGTT
>DMYK01000459.1:3422-7157 GCA_003483675.1 Microcoleaceae cyanobacterium UBA11344 | reverse complement strand
ATCAAAATGCCTTACGTCGCCAGTATTCAGATCTATCCGGTCAAATCCCTTGACGGCATAGCTGTCAGTCAAGCAGCTATTCTGAGCAGCGGTGCTTTAGAGGGCGATCGCTCCTTTGCTATCTGTGACACGCAAGGTGAATTGGTTAACGGGAAGCGCCACAACGGAACCCATTTTCTGCGTTTCTCCTTTGATCTCACCAATCGCATCGTCGGTCTCAAAATTCAAGGCACTGAACAAGAATTTTTTTTTCACATCGATCGAGAACGCAGTAGAATAGAATCTTGGTTGAGCAGCTACTTCGGTTTTCCGGTCAAGTTAATTGAGAACTTGCTAACTGGCTTTCCAGACGCTCCCGCAGCACCGGGACCAACTATAATCAGTACCGAAACAATTGCAGAAGTTGCATCTTGGTTTCCGAGAGTTTGCGTTAACGAGATGCGACAGCACCTGCGAGCTAATATTGAAATTGGAGACGTCCCGCCGTTTTGGGAAGACCAACTTTTTGCAGCAAGTGATGAGGTTGTTCGCTTTCAAATAGGGAAAGTAATATTTGAAGCCATTAATCCCAGCCAGCGGTGGATCGGATCGACGAGCAATTATTTTTCCAGAGAAGTTTATCCCAATTTTCAAAAGGTATGCACAGCCAAGCGGAATGAAAAAATGCCTGATTCCGCAAGACGATGGCCTTTAAATCACTTTTACCAACTCAACATTAACACGCGAGTGCCCGATCGAGCATCAGGAAAAATAGTACAAATAGGAGATGAAGTGAAAATCCTCAGCTTGACATACTCACCGGCAGATGAGCGCGGTGATTCTTGAGGCTTCACCGACTGACGCTACCAAAGGTAGTCTTACTCTGTCTCTGCGTCCGTTTACAGTCGTGGCAATGCCCTGTCCCGACTTTGTTTATATTTTTGGCTGCGTTCTCATCTCGATCGTGTTCATTACCACAGTTCAAGCACTGAACCGATCGGACTTTGAGATCGAGTTTGCCCCATCTAAAACCACAATCTGAGCAAATTTGGCTTGTAGGTTCCCAAGGACTGATTACCCTAAAATCCCTACCAAATTTTTCCGACTTTCCCTCGCACAACGATCGGAACTCATACCATCCTTGCTGGCTAATCACCCTAGCAAGCTTGCGGTTTTTTACCATCCCTGACAGGTTCAAATCTTCCAAAACAATAGTTTGATTCTCACTTACTATTTTGGTAGACAGTTTATGCAGGAAATCTTTACGAGTGTCGGCAATTTGATTGTGTAGTTTGGCAATTTGAATCCGAGTTTTGTTTCTACGTTTCGAGTCTTTAGATTGCCGAGCTAGCTTTTTCTGAAGTTGGCGAACTTTCCGATCTAACTTCTTGTANNAAATAGGAGATGAAGTGAAAATGCTTACCATCAAAAAATCCCTATTCAATACCCTTCCTGATTAATTTTATGAGGATTTGATTCCAAATTCAGTGGCATCGTCAGGTGACTGTTGACTGTTGACTGTTGTTACCAATGCCCCATGCCCTGTTTGGCCCATGCCCTGTTTGGCCCATGCCCTGTTTGGCCAATTCCCTGTTTGGCCAATTCCCTGTTTGGCCAATTACCTTTGATTTCTGTTGGTATGGTAGACTGCGATCGGTCTATCAATTCCTTTAAAACGGAAATCTCCCATCGGCTCAAAACTTTGGGGTAATCGCAGCAACTTGTAAGTAGCTTCGCTAACCACGCATTCCCCAGGTAGACAAATTCCCTCCATCCTAGCAGCCAGATTAATTGTCGAACCCAACACAGTATAATCAACTCTTTTAGAACTGCCGACATCGCCAATTATCGCCTTGCCGCTGTTAATAGAAATCCGCAGTTGCAGCCGTTCGCCCAAACTATTATTTGCATTGAGTTCATCCAGACGATTTAGCATTCCCAAAGCTGTCGCCACCGCGCGATCGGCATGATCCGGCTGAGGTTCCGGCGCTCCAAAAAATGCCATAATACAATCTCCAATAAACTTATCTAAAGTTCCTCCTTCCCCAAAAACTTCTTGGAGCATTTCCTCAAAAAAATTGTTGAGCAACTGGGCTATTTCTGTAGGACTCAACCGTTCCGACATCGCAGTAAAACCAACAATATCTGCAAACAAAATGCTGATTTCGCGTTCCACAGGCGGTAGGCGGTGGTTAATTAAAGTCCCCGTATTCATTAAATGCTGGACAACAGCGGGAGAGTGATAGCGTTCCAATCTTTGCCGCATAGTTTCTTCATTGCGGAGTTTCTGTGTCAGCAGCCACCGCTGCACGCTGGAAGCGACGATATTTCCTAAAGCTGAAAAAAAGCTGAGGTCTCCATCTCCTCCCTGATACCACTCTCTAGAAGTTAATTGAGCGTCGCCGTAAAGCACTCCAAAAACTGTATTTTCATCCCAGAGAGGAACAGCAATTGCCGTGCGAATTCCTTTGTCGATCATGCTCATATTGTCGTCAAACTGTTCGTCAAACTGAGCGTCGGCAGTTTTGAGAGCAACTTGTTCATCCAATACTTTGCGGCAAATAGTGCGGCCGATCCAACTGCCGTCAGCGGGGATATATTTATTTTTAGCGGTGGGTTTGGCTGCGGTTTTAACTACTTCCAGTTCGCCGTTATTTTGGAAGTCTATTAAGAGTGCTAAACGTTCAATGTTTTTGATATCGCGGAACACTATTTGCTGGACTTGATCGAAGATTGCTTCGATGGATTCAGCCGTGTTCAAATATTTAGCGATATCGACTAAATATTTTAAACGCGAGATAGCTTGTTCGTAGTTTTTTTCAATTTTTGTGTGTGGTTCTATCCACTGTTTTTGCAGTTCTTTTGCTTTGCCGAGGATGGTAACTCCTTCGGGCATGGTGCCGATTTCGGGAAGTTGGGGGTCGGAGCGATCGGGCAAAACCACAATCAGATTGATCTGGTGTCCCAAATAAATGACATCGCCCTGATTGACTAAGTGAGGGTGGTTAAGGGGACTGTTGTTCAGTAGCGTCCCATTGGTACTGCCCATATCCTCAACTAGCCAATCCCCTGAAGCTATTTTAAATAAGCGGGTGTGGTTCCGGGAAATGTCAGAAAAAGGTAGTTGCAAATCGCATTCTAGCAATCTACCGATAATAAATTCGTCGCCCTCAACAGGCACGGTTTTTTCGATGATTCCATTAATTTGTAGTTCCAGATTCAGTTCATTCATACACATCACCGCTGTTGAATTTTCAAGACTTTTATAAGACTCGAATTCAGCAGACAAAATCTCCCGGGATTCTTATCAAGTCGGCGGCAACTCCAAACCAAGCTGACCCAACACACCAGTTCTAAAATCATTTAACATTTGCCGCGCCGTTCGTTCGACATCTCCTTTATACCTGTCTTTTGCTACCTCGTGCAAATAATCCTCACCATTGGTAGATGCAGGATCTAATTTATACCTCGATTTGAAACCAGATACTGACACCAAACTTTCATCATTAGCTTGCAGCCCTGTGAGCAAATCTACCATAGCCGCTGCTACTACCTGATTGTCGTAAGCTGCTTCGCCAATATCTTCGCAAACGGCTAATTTTATGGCATTTTCGAGATTGCTAATTCGGGTTGGGATCACTCCGGGGGCATCTAACAACTCAATTTCTGAAGAAATACGAATCCATCTGAGCGATCGAGTCACTCCAGCTCTGCGGGCACTATCTACTACTCGGCGCCCTAACAACCGATTAATCA
>DMYK01000459.1:0-3377 GCA_003483675.1 Microcoleaceae cyanobacterium UBA11344 | reverse complement strand
CCTCGATCGAACCTTCTTTGATTTAGTTGCACCCCAGCATCCTGCACAGCCGCCGCCACATCATCCACCCCTTGCCCGTGTTCGGCATTAGTAAAATAAGCAGTTTCCCCCTGTGACTCAAACGATNNGTTCCCACAGAGCGCGTAATTGAGGCGGAATCATGTCCATGCGGTTAATCACTAATACTTTAGCCTTACTGCCCACCCAAATCGGCATTTGGGGATGGTAAGTAGCCAAAGGAATGCGGGCATCTCGGACTTCGAGCACCACATCTACCCGCTTTAGTTGTTCTTTTAAGGCCCGTTCAGCTTTGGCAATGTGACCGGGATACCATTGAATTTTCATAATAGGAAGGAATCAGGAATCAGGAAGAGAGAAGAAGGAAGAGGGAAGCCGTCTTCCTTCTTCCTTCCTTAAGGCACTATCAAAACTGCACAAGGAGATAGGTTGATCACCCGACTGGTAACGCTTTCAGACGCCCCATCATCAGTTAAACCCATCCCCCGACAGCCCATCACAATCAAATCAGCCCCAATTTCGTCAGCCACATCGCAAATCGTGAAAGCAGGTTTGCCTTCCCGTTCAATGATTTCAGCTTCAATTCCCTGCTGGGAAAACATCGCATGGGCCTCAGACAGCAATTTGGCGACTGCTTCCGGGGAAGCCATCACTTCTCGCGGCGGGGAGTCGCCACCCTCGGCTGGGGGTTCGACTACCGACAGAATCACTAAACGAGAACTGTAGGTTTTCACAATATTGACAACCTTTTCGGCAGCTTCGCGGGCTTCTCGGCTTTGATCTACAGGAAATAAGACAGTCTTGAACATAGCGCATATCTCCCGGGCACGGACTCCGATAAAATGTTTACGTTGAACCAATCAGTGCAGCTTGTTTCATTTTCCGTTTTTTGTACGGGCGCGGTTAAATGCGTCCGAGGCTGGGGTGCAAGCGACCTGTGCCGCCATTTCAACGGAATTAGACAAAAACACACACATATTAGGAGGTTAATCCTGTGGCCAAAAAAACTGTAGCAAATTTATCGGCATCGGACTTATCGGGGAAACGGGTACTCGTGCGGGCGGACTTTAACGTGCCGCTCGACAACGGCAATATCACCGATGATACTCGCATCCGGGCTGCTCTGCCGACAATTCAAGATTTAGCCTCCAAGGGTGCTAAGGTCATTTTGTGCAGCCACTTCGGGCGTCCCAATGGCGTGACAGAGAAGTTGCGCTTGACGCCTGTTGCTAAGCGGCTGTCGGAATTGTTGGGTAAAGAAGTCAAAAAAACTGATGACTGTATCGGCGAAGAAGTTGCTGCTACAGTCGCGGCGATGCAAGATGGCGATGTGATTTTGCTGGAAAATGTCCGCTTTCACCCAGAAGAGGAAGCAAATGACCCGGAATTTGCTAAGCAGTTAGCTTCTGTGGCCGATTTGTATGTCAATGATGCTTTTGGTACTGCTCACCGGGCTCACGCTTCTACTGAGGGTGTGACTAAGTATCTGAGTCCTTCTGTGGCTGGGTTTTTGATGGAGAAGGAATTGCAATATCTTGGTAGTGCGATCGACAATCCTCAGCGTCCTTTAGCTGCAATTATCGGCGGTTCCAAGGTTTCTAGCAAGATTGGAGTCATCGAAAAACTGTTGGAGAAGTGCGACAAATTGCTGTTAGGCGGTGGCATGGTTTTCACATTCTACAAGGCTCGCGGCTTGAACGTTGGTAAGTCTTTAGTGGAAGATGACAAGCTGGAATTGGCTAAGTCTTTGGAAGCTAAAGCGAAGGAACGGGGAGTTGCTTTTCTGTTACCTACTGATGTGATAGTTGCTGACAAGTTTGCTGCTGATGCTAATACTCAAACTGTCTCCGTTGAGAACATTCCCGACGGTTGGATGGGTTTGGATATTGGCCCGGATTCAGTGAAAACTTTTCAAGATGCTTTGGCTGATTGCAAAACAGTAATCTGGAACGGACCGATGGGTGTGTTTGAGATGGAGAAGTTTGCTGCGGGTACTGAAGGTATCGCTCATTCTTTGGCTGGACTTACTAAAACTGGTACTACCACAATTATCGGTGGTGGTGACTCGGTGGCGGCTGTNNGCAGAAATGAGCCACATTTCTACTGGTGGCGGTGCTAGTTTGGAGCTGCTGGAAGGTAAGGAATTGCCTGGTGTTGCTGCTTTAGATGAGGCTTAATTAAGTTAAGTAGGGTGGGCTTTGCCCGCCTTGCTTTAAGTTAGTCAGGACTTACGCATTTAGAGGTAATTCTGTCATTCTGAGTGAAACGAAGAATCTCAAAGCTTTGCAACAGCGTCTAGACTGCGTAAGTCCTGTTAGTCTAAATCTTTGGCTGCGAATAGGTTTTTTGGGGATTTACCACAGAGGGCGCAGAGAACGCAGAGTCAGAGAAAAGAGGGGAGGAAATGGGTTTAAAGTCGAGAGTTTGTTAGTATAATTTATTTGAAGTGGCTGTGAGGTTTGTTTGTGAAATTTAAAATCTTGGCAACTGTAACGGCAAGTTTAGCTTTGTTTTGGTATTCAGCTCCTGTTCAAGCTCAAAATGCCGATCATGTTAGGCAATTGCTGGAAACTAAGGAGTGCGAGGGCTGCGATTTGAGAAATGCTGATTTGTTCAAGGCTAGCTTGTACAGAGCTAAGTTGAAAGGGGCTGATTTAAGCGGTGCAAATCTCTATGAATCTAATTTGATACAAGCGGATTTAACTGATGCTAATTTGTCGAATGCTAATTTAGTCAACGCTGATTTGTATGGTGCTGATTTGGAGAGTGCTAATCTGCGAAGTGCGAATTTGTCTAATGCTTTTTTGAGTAGGGCAAATATGACGATGGCTGATTTGCGTGGTGCTAAACTTTTTTCGGCTAATTTGGGTGAATCTTATTTGCTGAATGCTAATTTGTCGAAGGCGGATTTGAGGCGATCGCTACTTTTTCGAGTGAATTTAAGTCGAGCGAATTTAACTGGGGCGGATTTGTCTTTTGCGGATGTGCGCGATACGAATTTGCAGAATGCTATTTTGTCGAATACTAGGCTGACTAAAGCTCAATTGAGCGGGACAAATATAGATGCGGCGAGGGATTTCCGTCAGGCTGATTTGGAACGTGCAAATTTGCGGGGGACGAATTTGGGGCCGGTGGTTTGTGTGACAACTAATTATCCTTATTGTGTTTTGAATTTGGATTGATCGCTTGTAGCTTGTAGGGTGCGTCAGTCGCCATATTCTGTCATCCTGAGCGTAGCGAAGGATCTCTGAGATGCTTTGCTACACTACGTTACCAACAGATTTTAGATCAATCATTATAGCGCTTTTTACTTATTTGAACGAACCGCGAAGACGCGAAGAGCGCGAAGTCAGAACTGC
>DMYK01000478.1 GCA_003483675.1 Microcoleaceae cyanobacterium UBA11344 | reverse complement strand
GATGGGCATACTTTCGGAAGTATCGACCGGACCGAGGTTGTCTACGGGTTCGCCGATGACATTAAAAATCCTGCCCAGAGTCGGGATGCCGACGGGAACTTGAATCGATCGCCCGGTATCTACGACTTCCATGCCACGCACCAAACCGTCGGTGGTACTCATGGAAACCGCACGCACCTGACTGTCTCCGAGCAGTTGCTGAACTTCGCAGGTGACGGCAACGTCTTGACCTGCTTCGTTTTTGCCGGAAATGGTGAGAGCGTTATAGATTTGGGGCAGTTTGCCGCCTGGGAATTTTACGTCTACAACTGGCCCAATGATTTGGGTGATGTAGCCTACGTGGGTTTGTACTGCGGTGGATACCATGAATAGTGCCTTTGTTAGGATTCTACTTTTCCGATATTGGAAAAACTCTTAACATTTAGAAATGCTATTCATCAGATTACCACTGAACAGACTCACTATTTAGATTTATACGGGGCTACTTAAAAGTCATTTTTTCGCTGGCTGGTAATGTTTTTTTTGGCTCGCGCCGCGCCCAAAGCCCCGATCCCCAGGATAGTACCCAAGACTGAGATTGGTTCGGGGACTGCCTGAGCCGTGACGCTAAAGTCTTGAAAGTCAACGTCATTTCCATTTCCGCCATCGTCGAAGGAGATTTTTATGCCCTGAAGCAGTTGGGCCATTGTCACCGATGAAAATTGCTCTAGGCTCCTACCGCCGTTGACGGCGCTAAATGGAGCCGTGGAGTTGTAGTTGAGGCTAAAGTCGCCAAACACAGCTTGCTGACAACCAGCCACCAGACAGTCACTTCTGCGGAATTGGCTGGCGGCGGCAAACCATGCGGAGCTGTTCATGAAGGTACTTGAGGAGGCATACTGCTCCAACGGATTACCACTGCCGAGGTCGCTCCACAGCAGGAGGGCGTAAACTTGATCCTTCACAAATGTGAAATTTTGGTCGATCGAGCCGTTGGAGGTGACTGCGTTGCCAAAGGTTCCCTTCCATTCATTGGCCGAGCCGTTATCTGAGGGTTTGACCTCGGAAAATAGGCTGGCTATGTTGCTGTAGACAGTGTTTCCCGACTGGGCTTGGGCTACCCTCAAGCTGGACTGGTATGCTCCGTGAGATTGATCGAATGTAAAGTTTACGGTTGTATCTTGATCGAACTGGATGCCGCTCGTCCCAAACATAAAAGCTTGAGCGGGTGCGCCGATGCCTAGCAAAATTGTTGTTGCTAAGCTGGCGACTGTGAACGATGTTTTTTTGACTAAGGTAAATGTAGTCATAGCCCTGAATCTCCTGTATTTATAGTTGGGTGTTGAGACTGCGAATGCTGGCAGCAAGCTGGACTAGAGGGGGGCGATCGCTATCCTACTGTCATCAACGGGACGATCGCCTTTGCTTGAAAATTAGCTCGACAAATCGGTATCAGCTATGTGTGTCTTTGGGTATGTGTGTCTTTGAGTCAATGACTTGCCACTACTCTCCGAGTTTTCACTGATACCAGACTGCCACACTTTCCATCAGTACCAGCAAGATTTTCAGCCCGTCTTATTTCCAAAATACTACATTTATTGCTGTTTGCAGCCGTCTCAAGTTGACTGCAATACTTACAAGTATTAGCTTTCATCCATACATACAAGATGTTACTGAGGCTTTGTGAAGTTTTGGTAAAGATCATCTGAAAAATATAAAGTTTGCGACAGTCGAGTTCAGTCAATGTTTTGTATATCACCAAAAAATATGGCTGGCGAGCTGTGGCTCAGCATTTAGTGAAGCCGAGGATGCGTTGGAGATGTTGCCTAACTCACCTGCGCTATTTGAACCTCATCTCTAAATGCCTGAGATAGGTTGTTCACAACTGTTTTTAGGAATTGTACCGGGAATGTCTTGGCCTCACTCTAGTTGGCGGGATTAATTTGTCTGTTATTCGCTGGACAAATGGCGTGCTTGAGCGATCGGAAAACTGCAATTTTTGTGAGATACCCGCAGCACTGAAACTGCTGCGGGGAGCTGGGTATTCTATTTTTTTTAGGTAGGCTTACTTATTTTTGGGATTGGAAAATAAAATTGAATTTATACCTATTGACACTTGACAAGATTAGAGTTATGTTTTAATATAAAAACCAGCTCAAAAACTGAATGATAGATTATAAACTGTCTTGGATTGGATGGCTATTCATAGTTAGCTGGTTGAGTGTCGCGACTTCCCCCGCCAGCGCGCAACCCATCAGCCCAGCACCGGATGGTACGAATACACTCGTTACTCCCAACGGTAATCGCTACGACATTTCTGGGGGAGCTTTCAGCGGAGACAAGGCTAATCTTTTTCATAGTTTTACTCAGTTTAATCTCAGGGAAGGTCAAATTGCTAATTTTTTGACTAATCCTAATATTCAAAATATTCTGGGACGGATTAATGGTGGGAATCCTTCCTTAATCAGGGGATCTTTAACCTGTAGGGGCGGGTTCACCGAAATCTTTGATACCCACCGACAAATGATAAAAACCCGCCCCATCCCCACCTAGATCTGCGTTTAGGAGCCTTTAGGAGCGGTTTCACCCCCCGACAAACTCTTTTTCAAAAGTAGGGATTCGCTCACCTGTGATAATTGAGTACAAAATATCAGGATCAAAATCGGCTCCATTTTCCCAGTAAATTGTCCCCCATTCAGGATTAAGTTTGACTTGGTTAAAGTAAGTCAAATCTTGCAAAGGGGAAAAGATTCCGGTAAATTCGATGAGTTTGCTGATGTCAATAACACCCTCTCGATCATCTTCAAATTTGAGATGTAATTGATAGCCTTCTAAGGGTTTAACTGAGATAATATCTTTGAGCATTTTCTACATAATTGATAATTCTTGCCTAGTGAAAAAGGGTAGGTTGGGTTGAGCGCAGCAAAACCCAACACCAAAATTTCATAAGTGCAGATGGGTAGTGCAGATGGGTAGGTTGGGTTGAGCGCAGCAAAACCCAACACCAAACTTTGATCAGTTGGGTTTCGTCCCTCAACCCAACCTACATCTTCCATAAGTTGGGTTTCGTACCTCAACCCAACCTACATCTAATAAACCGCGGTAGGGGCTTTCTCCACATCGATTTTCCCACCCACAGATTACCCTCATCAACCCGCCCCCACCCATAAATGCAAATTGATTTTCGACCCCAAAAAAATATCGACCCCGCTACGCGGGGAGGGCGAGTGTAAAAGAAAGAAGTGCATAGCACAAAAGGGCAAAAGTGTCAAGGGCTATTAAGTCCACGCAGCCACACACAGACAAAACGAAAACCGAGGCTGACGTAGCGGGTGCCCGGCGCACGATCGACGCGAAGGGCCGAGCGGCAATACCGCGGAATACCGACCCACGAGCCACCGCGCAGCAGCCGATTTCTGTTATCGTTTCCTGACTTTGTTAACAAATCAGTGCTATTTTGATAGCGATTATCATTATATTTTTCATCCCAGACACTTCCATCCGTAGGTGCTTTTTCATAGTTACCGTGCCAAGGATCAGCACACCACTCCCAGACGTTGCCGTGCATTTGGTATAAACCAAAGCCATTAGGTGGAAAACTGCCTACATCAATCGTTTCTTGCCGATACTCACCTTGTGGTGAATTACCGTAAGTGTAATTGCCGTTATAGTTAACCTGATCGGTGGTAATTGTTTCGCCAAAGTGAAAAGGTGTCGTCGTACCCGCGCGACACGCGTATTCCCATTCCGCCTCACTGGGTAGGCGGTAATTACGTCTAGTTTTTTTAGATAATCTGGCACAAAATTCCACAGCCTCACGCCAGGAAACCTGCTCAACAGGCCGATTGTTACCTTTGAAGCAAGAAGGATCGGGATTTAAGTCATATTTAATTTTAGGTAATTTCGCGACGGCTTTCCATTGAGCTTGTGTCGCGGCATATTTACCCATGAAAAATGGTTGAATTGTCACCCGATGTTGAGGCCTTTCATTATCACTACTTTCGGCTTCACTTGTGGGCGCACCCATTGTAAATGTACCACCAGGAATCGCGATCATTTCCACTGTCACCCCATTCCCCAAGTCTTCCGTAAACGATCGATGTTGAGATGGTTTTGGTGATGGTGGGGCTGATATTTGAGTAGGAGGAATTGAGACAGGATTAAGAGCTTGTAAAACTTCCGTGGCTGATTGATAACGATCGCGCACTGGAAACGATAACATTTTATCTAAGACTTTGGCCAAATCATTGCCGATCGAAACGTTTTTCTGCCTCCAAACCCATTGCATTTCCATCGGATCAAAAAGTTCATCAACCCAAGTCCCATTTTTCTCTTCGAGCAAACACCCCGTTAATAAGCGAATGCAAGTCACCGCGAGACTATAAAGATCACTGGCTGGAAAAACATGGCCTTGCATTTGTTCGGGTGCTGCATAACCCGGAGTACCAGTAACAGTACCCATTCTCGTCAAAACAGTGCCGCTCAATTGCTTAGAAACCCCAAAGTCAATTAAAACAAGAGAACCCTTCTGATTTCTAATGATATTATCAGGTTTAATATCTCGGTGAATAACATTTTCCTTGTGAACAAAATCTAACACGGGTAACAATTCCGTCAATAATTGCTCAATCTGTTTTTCGCTAAATTTGCCCTTTTGATCTAACTCTTTTAATAAATCCTCACCGTCTATAAATTCCTGTACCAGATAAAGCCGCTTATCTTGTTCAAAAGATGCCAATAAATCAGGAATTTGAGGATGTTTACCCAAATCTCGGAGTCTCTCCGCTTCTTGTTTAAATAACTCCGTCGCTTTCGCAATAGCCGCACTTCCTTGTTGTTGCGGAAGAAACTGCTTAATCACACAAATCGTATCAAGTCGATGTTCATCTATAGCCTTAAAGGTACGGCCAAAACCACCCTCAGAAATGTATTTAACAGCACGATATCTTTCTCCCAATAGGAGTTTATCACCGCATTTTTGGCAGAATTTATCGCTCGGTAGGTTTTGATACAAGCAATCAGGATTAAGACACTGACTCATAAAGACTCCTCATCGCATTTCATTTTCCCGTTTATACAAATATAGCAGATTCCATGTTTATGAAGGACACCCCAGATCGATCTATCCCTGCCCTAGGGACAGGGCATTGCCCTGTCCCTACTTCATAAACCTGGAATACGCTGTATCTCTTAGTCTGCGGAGGCAAACTTCGTTTATGTAGACGCGGTTTCAACCGCCGAGTGCTCCAGGGGATTTTCAACTCTATTTCTGCTTGATAACCACCAAAGTAATATCATCAAAAACCCTCTGAACCCCAATATATTGCCGCACATCATCAATCACAGCTTCCCGAATTTCTTGGGCCGATCGCAGATGATTGTCAACCACCACTTGCCACAGTCTTTCTAATCCGTACTGCGCCTTATTAATATCAAAAGCTTCAGGAATTCCATCAGTATAAAGCACCACCACATCCCCAGGATTTAACAGCACTTCTGCTTGAGCAATAAAGTCGCCAATCTCTTCTACTAAGCCAATGGGAAAGCCTAAATCCATCGTATCTATGCACTCCAATTTTCCATCAGCGCGCACCACAATCATTTCCTCATGTTGTCCGCTTAATTTCAGTACACCTCCGGCATAATCTAAGATAGCTAGACTCATGTTTTTACCGGAGTCCATGCGTTGAAGATTATCATAAAGAGTCTGGTTGAGGACATCTAAAAACTTCACTGGATCTGTTTCGTTCATTTTCTGAAGCGTCCTGACAGCCGTTTGTGCCATAATCATCAACACACCACTTTCTAAACCATGTCCAGTAACATCGCCAATGCTAATTTTTACTCTTCCATCCTGTTGTAATACGTCGTAGTAATCGCCGCCCACTTCATCAGCCGGTTCCATATATCCCGCAATTTCTAATCCTTCAATCGCCTCTAATTCCGACTGTTTAGGTAACACCATTTGTTGCAATTGTTTGACAATATCGAGTTCCGCACCCATGCGCAGATTGTCTTTTTTGAGCATTTCATTAAGAGTGCTAATTTCTTGATTAGCTTGAGCTAATTGAGCCGTGCGTTCTTCGACTTTATCTTCTAAGTTTTGATAGAGTCGGGCATTTTCGATCGAAATAGCGGCTTGGGAGGATAAGATTTTTAAGACTTCCAATCTATCTGGGGTAAATACCCCCGTAGTCAGGTTATTTTCTAGGTACAGAATGCCGAGCAGTTTGCCTTGATTAATAATAGGAGCACATAAAACTGACTTCGGCTGATTTTTGACAATATAGGGTTCCTTGGTAAAAACTCCCTCCTTTGTAGCGTCTGATAAAACCACATCTTCCTGAGTTCTCGCCACATATTGGATCACACCTAGTGGCAGTTGTTCGCTATTTTCAATATTGATTGACTGTAAAACTTTGACTTGTTCTGAATCTACAGCCCCTTCAGCTTCAATCAGCAATTTTTCCTGAGATTTTAAAATGATAAAACCAACTTGTGCCCCGGCATTTTCGAGCATAATTTTCATCAAATTAGGTAATAATTGCTCTAGTAAAATTACCCCAGAAATAGCTTGAGAAGCTTTGATTACTGTTGCTAAATCTAAAACTTCTCCCGAATTCGTCCCAGTATTAATCCTGGTTGTTGTCCTGTTAGTGTCAATAATTCGAGTAGCCGCTGCAACTTTAGATATTAATTTCGGGTATCTTGCTTCTAAATCTTTAACCTTTGCTGTTGCTCCCCAGCGAGTATAGGCGTAGCGAGCATCATTTATATAGGAACTCGCAAACCTTTCTTTACCTTGAGCTAACCAAAACTTGGCAGCCAGTTCGCACGCTAAAGCTTCATCGTTGATATAATGATTCTTTCTAGCCTTGTCAATAGCGCGATCGTACAAATCCATTGCTGACATATCTTCACCTAAGATCCGATGTTGTTCCGCTGCAACTAAATCGAATTTATGCAAGTAATTCATCGGAGCATAATGCGCCCATATTTTCATTTTTTCTTGATTGTTTTTAACTTTCAGTAGCAATAATTCTTGTTCATCAAGATTAGTGATAGATGAATAGATAGCTAGTAGCGCTAAGGAATCATAAAAATAGAAAACAGGGACACTGAAAATTCCCGTCGCCCCATCGACATATTTTTCAGCTTGCAGCGTATTTTTCAAGGCTTCAGTATAATCATTAAACAAATAACTGAGAATCAATTTGTGTAAATATAAACTAAAAATGCCAAAGCGATCATTAGCAGCCAACAGCATTGGTAGCATCTGCTGTTCATTACAAGCCTTACCTATTAAACAACCAGGATTTGACCCAGGAGAGCTTAAATTAAGAACTGACTGCCAAAAAATTTGATTATAATTTAATGCTGTTTGCAAGTTAAATTTAGCCAAAGCATGACAATAATTTTCCATCTCCTTTTCTACCAAAATCAATTCTTCACTACCCAAGTAAAAATATTGACATCTATTCATAGCAGCATAGCCAACAAATTCTAAATCTCCATTTTCTAGGCTACTTTGATATGCCTCTAAAAGCAGGGCGAAAGTATCTCTCACATGAGCCTTACCATGAATAGTAAATGCGGCAACTTGGTTAAGAATTCTGCCCTTAATCTCTGAAGAATTTACCTGAGATAATAACTTTAAAGCTAGTTGTCCAAATTGATAAGCAGAATCAATTTCTTGTAATAATCCGTTTAAAACGATCGCGTAATTGGCATAACCCAGGGCAGAATGAGAATTATGGCCATATTGGAGCGATAATTGTACCTGTTGACAGGGGATGAATGGCAATAGGGCGGGTGTAGCTAAAAATATCGGGCCAAAGAGAATTGATAATATCCTCATGGCTGCTAACTTGTTGGTATCCGTTAGCGGTGGTAAATTTAATAAATCTACCTCGCTTTTATCAACTAATAAAGCCTTGGTTTCTAAGAATACTTGTTTAATCTCATCTGGGGTAGGCGATTCGGGCAAACTGATCCCTAGTAAATGCAGGGCTTGTAGCCCAATTTTGGTAGCCTCTAATAGTCTGGTTTGAGTAATGTTAGCCTGCATTTTAACTTCATATACTTTGACTTTTTCCAAAATAGTTTTGGCTGCTTGCAAAACAATTTCTACCATTTTTTCCATTTCTTCAAAGTTACCATTCAGGTATGCAGTTTCGGCGGCGGCTTCATAGATGGCGAGAGTTAATTCATAATTAGTTTGCCAACTATCAATAGATAAAAGTTCTAAGCCGATAGTTAAGTATTGGACAGCCGGCTCGTAAGCAATGCTAGATTTTGCTTTGCGCCCCGCGATTAAATTTAATTCAGCTAAAGTCGTTTTTTCCGAAGGATTATCAATGGAATTACGGGCTTGATTTAATTGGTTGACAATATCAAAAATATGATCTGCGATTAAATCTGATGGTGTATTAGCTAGCAGCAATCTCCCGATTTTTAAATGAGTTTTCTGCTTTTTGAATTCTGGTATGATCTCATAAGCTGCTTGTTGAACCCGATCGTGTAAAAATTGATAATTTTGAATTAACAATTGTTCGTCTAATTCAGAACGTGATAAAATTAACCCAGATTGCAAAGCCTCTCGGAGATCATCAAATACCTTGGCTGCTGTTTCTTCGCAGATCACCGCGAGAGTATTTAAGTCAAATTCTGACCCGATACAAGCTGCTAATTGCAAGACATTTTGTGTGGCTTCAGGCAATTTTTTCAGTTTGCCAATCATTAATTCCACCACATTATCTGTAATCCCTAAAGCTTCAATCTGAGACACATCCCATTGCCAAAATCCTCTAGTTTCTCCTTTTTTGTCTCTCGAAATCAGGGAAGATTGAGGATGTTGAAATTTCAGCAATCCCTCGGCATACAAGGTTTTTAAGAACTCATTCACAAAAAAAGGATTGCCGCGAGTTTTTGTCACCACCATTTCTGCTAAAGGTTTGACAGATTCCCTGTTGCTGTACAAAGTATCCGCCATAAGTTGGCTAATATGTTCTACAGCCAAAGGTGCTAAGTTAATTTGGTTAATTTTCGTAAAAGTGAGTTGATCAATTTCCAGATTTTGTAGAGATGATGTTGCTGAATTTGCCTTCTTAATGTCTTCCAGTGTCATCATTAAGGGATGAGTTGGACTGACTTCGTTATCCCGATATGCGCCAATTAAAAACAAGTATTGTGTATCTGAATCTGTCATCATCAGTTGGATTAATTTGAGGGTAGCGGCATCTGCCCACTGCAAATCATCCAGAAAGATAACTAGGGGATGTTCGGGAGAACAAAATGCACGGATAAAGTTACCCAAGACTAAATTAAAGCGGTTTTGTGCCTCCGTTCCTCCCAACTGTGGAACTTTTATTTGCTTGCCAATAATCAGTTCAACTTGGGGAATGACATCAATAATAATTTGTCCGTTAACTCCGAGAGCAGTTAAAAGTTTTTCTCGCCAAAGCTTGAGTTTTGTTGCGGTTTCTGTTAACAGTTGTCGCACTAATTCTTGGAAGGCATAAACAACAGCCGAGTAGGGAATATTTCGTTGAAACTGGTCAAATTTACCAGAGATAAAATAGCCGCGTGCTTTGGTAATGGGTTGATAAAGTTCTTGTACGAGTGCAGATTTGCCAATGCCAGAATAACCAGCCACCAACATCATTTCAACCCCCCCTAGTCCCCCCTTAGCAAGGGGGGATTCAGGGGGGTTAGCTACTCGCTCAAAAGCAGTGATTAATGTCTCAATTTCTGCCTCGCGTCCATAGAGTTTTTGCGGGATTTGAAAATGATCGGAAATGTCTTGAGTCCCCAAAGGGAAATTTGATATATTTCCTGTGGTTTGTAACTGCTGCAAACATTCGGCTAAATCATTCCTGATTCCGAATGCACTTTGATA